>NZ_PSTT01000027.1 GCF_002931235.1 Subtercola sp. Z020
GGGCGGAACCCGCTGGGGGTGGTGGCGCTCGTGGTGGGCGTGGTGGGGATCGTGTTCAACGTTCTGTTCACGCTGGTGCAGGCGGTGGCGACGGGGCAGCGGATGTACGAGCTCCTGGCGACCTTCGCGCTGGGGCACGCGATTCTCGCCATCGTGATCGCGCTGGCGACGATCGCGCTCGGGGTGATCGCGTTGCTGCGGCCGGGGGCGCCGCGCGGGGCTGCCGGCGCCGGAACGGCGCTCGGGGCCGCAAGCCTCGTGAGCGTGCTCACGGGCTTTCTCTATACGGGCGTCATCTCGGCCGTCGGCTTCTGACGCGCACCCGATCGGTGATCGGGACCCCGGAAACGAGGCGCCGGATCAGTCGTCGCTGCCCAGGGGGTCGTCGTCGAGCTCGGCGTCGTCGTCGCCCTCGGAGTTGGGCGTGGGCGACGACACGAGGTCGGCGTCTTGCGGCAGGGAGAAGTCGTGGAACGGGTCTGCGTTCGAATCGGTCATGCCACAACGCTACCCCGGGTGTTCGAACGCCACCCCGGGTGTTCAATGGAGTGCATGGCTGATACGCACGAAGACCGCAGATGGATCGCCACCGCATTCGGTGGACTCGACGTGTTCGAGGAGGTGCCGGCGACCGTCGCGCCGCCCGGCCCGGGTGAGGTGACGATCGAGGTGCGCGCCGCGGGCATGAACCCCGCCGACTACAAGCACGTCGCGTCGGGCTCGAACCCTGCCGATCTTCCGGTGCGGGTGGGCTACGAGGTGTCGGGGGTGATCCGCGCTCTCGGGCCCGACACCGAGATCGCCTCGGGGGGTGGGGCTGTGGGCGACGAGGTGCTGGCGTTCCGCGTCGCCGGCGGGTACGCCAGCGCCCTCACGGTCCCGGCGAAGGATGTGTTCGCCAAGCCCGCGTCGCTCGGCTTCCCCGAGGCCGCGAACCTGCTGCTCGCCGGGTCGACAGCGGCCGAGATGCTCCACGTGACCGGGGTGAAGGAGGGCGACACCGTGCTGCTGCACGGTGCATCCGGAGCCGTCGGCGTGAGCGTGCTGCAACAGGCGGCCCTCCTCGGCGCCACGGTGATCGGCACGGCGGGCGAGTCGAGCTTCGACGTCGTGCGGCGCTTCGGCGGGCATCCGGTGGCCTACGGAGACGGCCTCGAAGCGCGGGTGCGCGAGGCCGCGCCGGGCGGGATCGACGTGGCGCTCGATGCGGTCGGCACCGATGAGGCGGTCGACGTGTCGTTGGCGCTGGTGGATGATCGGCAGCGCATCGTGACGATCGCGGCGCCGGGGCGGGCGAAGGCCGACGGTTTCCTCGTGATCGCCGGCGCGATGCCGGCCAGTGCGGCGTTCCGCGACGGTGTGCGGGCCCACCTCATCGGGCTGGCCGGGGACGGTCGGCTGGTGGTGCCGATGGCGCGCACCTGGCCGCTCGACGAGGCGCGCGAGGCGCTGGAGTTTCTGCAGGGGCAGCACCCGGGTGGCAAGCTGGCGCTGATCCCCTGAGCCGTCTGCGCTGGCGCCTCAGCCGGGCGCCGGCGCACCCGCCCCGCGGATGCGGCTCACGAGTTCTGAGGTCGAGTGCTCCGCCACGTAGCCGAGGATGCGCACCTCTCCCCCGGCGGAGCGCACGACCTCCGACTCTTCGAGCATCTCGGCGCTGTAGTCCCCGCCCTTCGCGTAGATGTCGGGGCGCAGCGCCTCGATGAGCGCGCTCGGAGTGTCTTCATCGAACACCGTCACGTAGTCGACGAACCCGAGCGAGGCGAGCACGGCCGCACGGTCGCCCTCCGCGTTGATCGGTCGACCGGGGCCCTTCAGCCGCCGCGCCGAGGCGTCGCTGTTCACCGCGACCACGAGCAGATCACCCAGAGCCCGGGCCTGTCGAAGGTAGGTGGTGTGACCGCGGTGCAGAACGTCGAAACATCCGTTCGTGAAGACCACACGGCATCCTGCAGCCCGGGCCTCGGCGACCGCGGCGAGCAGGGCGTCGCGACCGATCACGTCGGGTGCCTCGGCCAGCCCGCGGAGGAGCTCCCCCGGCGTGCACACCGTCGTGCCGTCGTGCTGAACCACCACGTCGGCCGCCGCCTGCCCGAAGCTCGCAGCGACATCGAGCGGCAACCCAGCGATGCGCGCGAGTGTCAGCGCCGCCACGAAGGTGTCGCCGGCCCCGGATGCCTGGCGCTCGGCCACCGGCCTGGCCTGCGTTCGGTGCAGAACACCCTCCGGGGTCACGACCAGTGTTCCGTCGCGGTCGAGGGTGACGACCGCCGCCGCCGCCCCGGAGCGCGCGAGCACATCGCCCGCCCGCCGCTCGACGATCGCGGCCCTGTCGGCGTCTGGCCGGAGTTCGGTGCCGAGCAGCAGCGCCGTCTCCCGTCCGTTCGGTGTGACGAGGTCGGCCGCGAACCGCCGCCACGCCGCCGCGTCGTGCGCGTCGACGACCGAGAACCCCGGTCGCTCGGCGCGTGCCTCGAGTGCCTCGCGCACCGGCCGCGAGACGGCGCCGAGGCCGTAGTCGCAGACGATCTCGGCGTCGGCGCCCCGGCCCGAGGCGAGTGCGGCCGCCGCGACCTCGGCCAGCACCGCGGCCGGAGAGGGGGCGTGCGGTATCTCGTCGAGCCGCACGATCACCTGGTCTCCGCTCACGATGCGGGTCTTCGCCGCTGTGGCCGCGCCGCCGAAGCGCACCACGGGGGTGACATCGACGCCCGCCTCCGTGAGGAGGGCGAGCAGCCGGTCGGCCGCAGCATCCGTTCCGACGAGGCCGACGAGACGCACCCGCGCACCGAGGGCGGCCAGGTTCAGCGCGGTGTTCGCCGCCCCGCCGGCTGCATAGTGCCGTTCGGAGACCTCGACGACGGGCACGGGAGCCTCGCGCGACATCCGCGGTGCGTCGCCCCGGAACCAGCCGTCGAGCATGACGTCGCCGATGACCGTCACGAGCGGATGCCGCTCGACGACCTGGCGCACCAGCTCGGCGGTGATCATGCCGGAGCCCCCGCGTCGTCAGGCGCCGGCAGCACCGGCACCGACGCCAGCTCAGGCATCGCCGGCAGCACCGGCAGCCCCAGGTGCACCACCTTCACGAGCGTCATCTCGTCGAGCAGCTCGGGCCCGTAGCCGAACCCCGATCCGCTGCCCGCGCGGGGTTCGGCCGAACCACCCGGCGCCCCGCCGAACACGGCATTCACCTTCACGGTTCCGACCGGCAGCTCCGCCGTCGCGCGGTGCGCGTGCTCCATCGACGCCGTCAGCACCGTCGCCGCGAGGCCGTAGTCGTCGTCGGCGGCCAGCCGCAGCGCCTCGTCGAAGCTCCTCACGACCCGGACCGGTGCGACCGGCCCGAAGGTCTCCCTGCTCATCAGCGGCATGAACGGTTCGCAGTCGACCAGCACGGTCGCCGGGTAGAACGACCCCGGGCCCTCGGGCAGAACGCCGCCCTCGAGAATGCGGGCCCCCTCGGCGACCGATTCCTCGACCTGTTCGGCGACGGCAGCGCGCATCCGCTCATCGACCAGGGGTGCGAGCCGACCCGATCCGTTCAGCTCCCTGGCCTGGTCGACGAGGCTCTGGATGAACGCACCGGAGATGCCCGCGTGCACGAAGATCCGCTCGACCGAGGTGCAGATCTGCCCGGCGTTGGCGAAGGCGCCGAGGGCCGCCTGCCCCGCCGCCCACTCCGGGTCGACACCCTCGTCGACGATCAGAGCGTCGTTGCCCCCGTTCTCACGGATGACATGGATGCCGGTCAGCGCGGCAGCGCGGGCGATGCGCGCACCCGCCTCCGACGATCCGACGTGCGCCACCGCCGCCGTCTCCGGCTGGGCGAGCAGGCGGGCGCCGACCCCGCCCTCCCCGCTGATCGTCGCCAGCACGCCGTCGGGGAAGGCCGGGGCGAGCAGCTCACCGAGCAGCAGGCCGACGTGCGGGCAGCGCTCGCTCGGCTTGTGCACCACCGTGTTGCCCGTCGCCAGCGCGGCGCCGATCAGCCCGCAGGCCACCGCGACGGGGTCGTTCCACGGGGTGACGACGGCGATGACCCCGCGGGGTTCGGCCACGGTGTAGTCGACGGCGGTGCGTGGGCCGTTCAGGCTCCGCCCGCGGTGCACGGGGGCGAGCTCGGAGTACTGCAGCAGCGTGTCGACCGCCGCATCGACGCCGCCGAGCGCCTCCGCAAGCGGCTTGCCCGTCTCACGGGTGTTGAGCTCTGCGACCTGCTCGCGACCCTCGGCGAGCAGCCCTGCCGCCCGGCGGAGCGCCAGGCCGCGCTCTGCAGGGGCCGTGCGGGACCAGCCCGCGAACGCCCGCTTCGCCGCCGCCGCTGCCAGGGCGATCTGCTCGTTCGTCGCGACCTCGACCACGCCGACCGGTCGACCGTCGCGCGGATCGGTGATGGTGAGCGTCTCGGGTGCAGGTTCCGTCATGACCCTGCCGTACCCACTTCGAGCCCGGCGTACACCTCGCGAGGTTTCGCCGCACCGGCCGGTGGGCACAGAAGGAGGAGACAGCACGAGGAGACCGATGACCACCCCGCTCCCGGCCCGCCGGGCCACCCCGACCATCGCCCCGCTCGCCGAACCGTTCGAGGGGGTCGAGCGCATCGCGGTTCTCCGGGGCGGCGGTCTCGGCGACCTGCTCTTCGCCCTGCCGGCACTGGATGCCCTGGCCAACGCCTACCCGGCCGCATCCATCACCCTGCTGGGCACTCCCCTCGCCCGCGCGCTGCTCGACGGCCGGCCCGGCCCGGTCTCCCGGGTGGAACTGCTGCCCCACGTCTCGGGAGTGCACCTCCCAGCCGGCTCGGCGGCGGACCCGGCGGCCGCGGCCGACTTCGCCGAGCGGATGCGCGCCCGGAACATCGACCTGGTGGCGCAGCTGCACGGCGGGGGCCGCAACTCCAACCCCTTCGTGCTGGGGCTCGGGGCCCGCCACTCGATCGGCCTGGCGACGCCGGACGCACCACAGCTCGAGCGCACCCTCCCGTACCTCTACTACCAGCACGAGGTGGCGCGTTTTCTCGAGGTGGCCGGCCTCGCCGGCGCGGCCCCGGTGACGCTCGAGCCGAGCATCCCCGTTCTCCCCCACGAGCGGGATGCCGCCGACCGCCACCTCGACGAGCGCCGCCACGGGCTCGTGGTGCTGCACCCCGGTGCGACGGACCCCCGTCGGCGCTGGCCGTGCGCCTCCTTCGCGGAGGTCGCCGCGCGCCTCGCCTCCAACGGCCGCCAGGTCGTGGTGGTGGGCGACGCGTCGGATCGCGAGCTGGCGGCATCGGTCGTCACAGCGACCCGCGAGCGCGTCGGTACCGCCGCGGCATCCCGTGTCTCGTCGCTCGCCGGGGAACTCGACCTCGGCACCCTCGTCGGGCTGCTCGAAGTGGCCGACGTCGTTCTCGGCAACGACAGCGGCCCGCGCCACCTCGCGCTGGCGGTCGGGACGAAGACCGTCGGGGTGTTCTGGGCGGGCAACCTGATCAACGCCGGCCCCCTGGGCCGGGCGAACCACCGCGTCGAGCTGTCGTGGACCACGCACTGCCCCGTCTGCGGCCGCGACAGCACCCAGGTCGGCTGGACCGCGGAGCGCTGCGAACACGATGTCTCGTTCGTCGCCGACATCGGTGTCGACGCGGTGTACGGGGATGTCTGCGAGCTGCTCGGCGACTGACCCGGACTCCGGCGCGGGAGCGGCGCAGGCCCGGCGTGCGCCGGGCGAGGGCCCGGCTTGGGCGCCGATCAGGGCCAGGAGTCCTCTTCGGCGTGGCAGATGAGGAGTTCCCGCACCTCGCTGGTCGCGGGCTGGCCGAGCGCGAAGAGGGCCGCCCTGGCGACGTTCTCGGGGTCGTTCAGGCGCGAGTCGTCGTGCGGCTTGTACTGCTCGTCGCGGTCGTCGAAGAAGCGGGTCTTCATGCCCGACGGGATGAGCGTGGTGACGCCGATCTGCCCCTTCGTCTCGGCGGCGAGCGCACGCGAGAACCCGAGCACGCCGAACTTCGAGGCACAGTAGGCCGTCGCGTCGCTCACCGCCTTGAGCGCCAGAGACGACGCCACGGTGACGACCCGGCCGTGCGAGCGTGACAGGTACGGCAGGCTCGCCCGCACGACGGCGACCGTGCCGAGCAGGTTGACGGCGATCACCCGTTCCCATTCCACCGCGTCGACCGCGTCGAGGCGGCCGCACCGGTCGATGCCGGCCGCCGTGACGACCGCGTCGAGACCGCCGGCCTCGTCGGCGATGCGGCGCACCGCCTCCTCCGCTGCTCGTGTGTCGGCGACGTTCACCTCGTGCGCCTCGAACTGCCGGACGCGGCTCACATCGAGGTCGAGGATGATCGGACGCCCTCCGGCGTCGGCCACCTCCCGGGCGACGGCGGCCCCCAGCCCGGAACCACCCCCGGTGATGAGCACGGTGCCGATGGTACGGGTGGTGAGGTCAGCCATGGAGATGCCTTTCGGGTGGGGGTTCGGGTGGCGCGGGTTTCGGGTGAAGCGGCTTTCGGGGAGGTGGGTCGCGGGATGCGCGCGCTCACGAGACGCGCGCGAGGGCGTGGGCGAGTTTCGTCGTCGAGCGCCCCGGGTGGAACGGCACGGTCACGGTGCGGCCGCCCCAGCGCGACAGCAGCCGGGACTCGGGCAGCTCGTCGACGGAGTAGTCGCCGCCCTTGACCCAGACGTCGGGCCGGAGGGTGGCGAGCACGCGCTCCGGGGTGTCTTCACCGAAGACCATCACGGCGTCGACGACGCCGAGCGAGAGCAGCAGCTCAGCCCGGTCCTCCTGGCTCTGGATCGGCCGCTCGGGGCCCTTCAGCCGCGCGACGGACTCGTCGGAGTTCAGGCAGACGATGAGGCAGTCGCCGAACGCCCGCGCAGCGCGGAGCGTGCGGGCGTGGCCCGCGTGCAGAATGTCGAAGCAGCCTCCGGTGGCCACGACGGTGCCCCCGGCATCCCGGGTCTTCTGCGCGACGGCGAGCGCTGTCTCGAGGGCGGTGACCGTGCCGCGGCGGGCGGCCGCGTCGGGTGCGCCGACCGGCGAGAGACGGGCGGCTGGCGCGACTGGAATCTCACCCTCACGGGGCAGCCGTGCCGCCTCGCGGGGCAGCCGCCGAGCCACGCCCCCTGCGGAGAGGAATTCGGCAGCCTCGGTGACCGCCCGGCCCACGGCCCCGTCGAGAGGGGTGCCCGCGCCGAGTTCCCGCGCGAGCGTCGCAGCGAACCGGTCGCCCGCACCGCACGGGTCTGCGACGGTGACGGAGGGGGCGGCGAAGACCCGGGGTCGCAGATCGCCACGGCGCTCAGCCTGTGGCCCATAACCTGCCGGCGACCCACCATCGGCCAGAACCGCGCCGAGCGCGCCCAGCGTCACGACGACCGCGCCGACAGCCCAGCGTTCGCGGAGCGCCTCGCCCGCAGCAGCGCCTGTCGCGGCGTCGTCCCCACTCCCGCCCGCGCTTCCGGCCGCCGCCCGGGCCTCGGCGAGGTTCGGCGTCACCACGGTCGCACCCTCGATCGGCTGCGCCCCCCGCGGATGCGGGTCCCACACCACGGGAACGGTCGCCGCCACCTTCGCGAGAGTCGTGCGCAGCTCAGCGTTGCCGGCGAGACCGCGGCCGTAGTCGGCCACGATCACGGCGTCGGCCGAGCGGATGCCCGCGAGCATCCGTTCGGTGACGGCCGGCACCGGCGGCGCCTCGCAGCCGTCGTCGAACCGTGCGATCGCGTGGCCGCCCGCGCGCAGCCGGGTCTTCACCGGTGTCGGCGCGCCGGAGTCGCCCGCCGTGACCCGGAGCGTTCCGAGCGCGCTCCGCAGTTCCTCGGCGCGGGAGTCAGCCGAAAGCACCGTCACGAGCTCGACCGCGCATCCGTCGCGCTGCAGGAGCTCGGCGACCAGCCCGGCGCCTCCGGCCCGCACACGCCGCTGCTCCACATCGATCACCGGAACGGGCGCATCCGGGCTCAGGCGTTCGGCACGCCCCACGATGTCGACGTCGAGCAGCACGTCTCCCACGACCACGACCTTCATGAGAGTCGCCTCGGCCCGGCATCCCGCGCCCGCACGGTGTGGTCGAAAGCCCGGCAGACGGCGTGCAGGGCGATGAGCTGCGCCTCCTGCACGTTCGCTGAGGGCCCGGGCAGCGCGATGTGCTCGTCGCACGCCTCGCAGAGCGGGTTCGGGCCCCGCCCGGTGAGGGCCCAGGTGGTGAGGCCGAGGCGCCGCGCTGTGGCAGCGGCCGCCAGCAGGTTTGCGCTCGATCCGCTCGTCGACAGCAGCATCAGCACGTCGCCCGGGCGGCCGTGGCCCGCAACCTGGCGGGCGTAGACCTGGTCGAAGCCGTAGTCGTTAGCGATCGCTGTCACGCTCGACGTGTCGGCGTGCAGGGCGATGGCCGAGAAGGGGCGCCGATCGCCGTCGAACCGGCCGACCAGCTCGGCCGAGAGGTGTTGCGCTTCGGCGGCCGAACCGCCGTTGCCCGCCGTGAGCAGGCGGCCGCCGGCCATCAGCCGCTCGGCGAGCTCGCAGCCCCACGCGCTCAGCACGGCGGCGTTCTCCTGCAGGGCCGAGAGCGTGGGGGCGAGCGAGTCGAGGTGCAGGTCGACGGCCGACCGGGCGGCCTGCCGCTCGGCGTTCTGCGGGCTGTCGCGAGGTGCAGTGCGCCCCGTCGCGGTCGTCGCGGTCGCGGCCGTCGCGGTCGTCGCGGTCGTCGCGGTCGAGAGGGTCATCGCAGGGCCCCCGTCAGCGACGTGCCGACCCGGGGCCGGGCGGTGCGGGCGATCGTCTGCCGGTACACCCGGGCCGTCTCCGCGGCCACCCGCGTCCATGAGTAGCGGCCGCGCACCCGCACCCGGCCCGCGTCGCCGAAGGCCCTGAGGCGCGCCGGGTCGGCGAGCAGGTCGGCGACGGCGGCCGCGATCGCGTCGGGATCGCGCGGAGGAACGAGCAGCCCGGTCACGCCGTTCACGACGCTGTCGGTGAGACCCCCGACCGCCGAGGCGATCACCGGCACGCCGCAGGCCATCGCCTCCAGGGGCACGATGCCGAACGGTTCGTACCACGGGGCGCAGACCACTATGTCGGCCGAGCGCAGCACCGCCGGCATCTCCGCGGGGTTCACCTGCCCGCGGAGGCGTACCCGGTCGCCGATACCGAGCCCCTCTGCCAGGTCGAGCAGCCGCTTCACCTCCGGGTCACTCGCCGCGATCGACGGAGTGAGCGACCCGCCGACGATCATCAGTTCGACATCGTCGCGGGTGGTCGCGGTCAGAAGGCCGAGTGCCTCGATGACGAGGTCGACCCCCTTTCTCGGCACCAGGCGGCCGACGGTCATGATGCGGTGCGGCCGGCCCCGCTGCTCCGCCTCGCCGTCGGGGGTGAAGTGCTCGACGTCGACCCCGCACGGAGCAACGGAGATGCGGGCGGGGTCGACACCGAGCGTCTTCAACTCGAAGGCCTCGTCGGAGCAGGTCGCGATGATCGCGTCTGCACTCCGGCCCACCCACGGCTCGAGGAACTCCCGCTCGGCGGGGCTCGTGTCCTCCGCACCCTGGTGCCGGCGTTTGACGACGCCGAGGGCGTGGAACGTGTGCACGACGGGAACCGGTCGCAGCGACCGACGGGCGGCGTCGAGGGCGGCGACCCCCGACATCCAGAAGTGACTGTGCACGATCTCGGGGCGACTGCGCTGCCAGTCCGCAGCGAGCCCCTCCGCGAGTGCCGGCATGAAGGGCAGCAGCTGGTCTTTGGGTATCGGTTCGGGCGGGCCCGCCGTCACATTGACCACCTCGACGCCCGGGGCGAGCGGCACACGCTCAGGCGTCGTGGGGTCGTCCCTGCGGGTGTACACGGTGACGAGGTGGCCTGCCGCGGCGAGCGCCGTCGACAGCGCGGCGACGTGCACGTTCTGTCCGCCCGCATCCACCCCGCCGAGCACCGCGAGCGGGCTGGCGTGCTCGGAGACCATCGAAATCCTCATGGGGCGACTCCTTCGTGTGAGAACGCGCGGGCAGGGCTGCCGGCGCGGGCGGGTGGGGTCTGCGTCGGGCGCTCCCGGCGATGACTCCGGATGCTGTGCCGCTCGACCGCCTCGGCGAGCACGCCGTTCCACCGGTCGAGGAACGCCGAGAGACCAAAGTGCGCGAGCGCGAACCCCCGGGCCGCCGCGCCCCGCCGCGCCGCCTCCTCCGGGTCGTCGAGCAGCAGCCGCGTCGCGCGCACGAGGGCGTCGACGTCGGGCGAGATCGCGCCGGCCTCCGGCGGCACCGCGAGCGTCGCCTCTGTCGCCGCAAGCGCGACCACCGGCATCCCGAGGTGCATCGCTTCGAGCAGCGTCAGGCCGAGCGAGGTCCAGCGGAACGGATGGACGTACACCCGCCGCTCGGCGAGCGCGGCGTGCAGTCGGGCCGGAGGCAGGTCGCCGAGAATGCGGAACCGGTCGGCGACGGCGGGGCTGGCGCCCGCGTGCGCGGCGAGGGCGGAGGGCAGGGCATCCGTTCCCATCCCGAACACATCGACGGGGCCGACTTCGGCGAAGCGCGGCAGCAGGTCGGTGCCGGTCACCCGCCAGCGCCGCACCGGCTCGTTGATGACGACGGCCGTTCGCACCAGCGCGCCGGTGTAGAGCGCCCCCGGATCGGGAACGCCGTGCTCGACCACGGTGGTCGGCGCCCGGCCGGAATCCCACATCAGGTCGTTGAAGTGCGTGACGTGCACGAGCGGGATGTCGCTCTGCTCCGCCAGCGGATGCAGCGCGTTCGGCACGTCGCCCTTCGGCGTGTTGTGCTCGACGTAGACGGCCGGGATGTCGCGGCCCGGCCGCCTGCCGAGCAGCCGTTCGACCTCGGCCAGCTCGTCGGGGCGCTGCAGCACGACGACATCGACCCCGGCAGCGGACAGGTCGCCGGGCGCCACCTCGACCGCGTTCGGCCAGTCGCGGCCGCCGCGACCGAGCCCCCACGGGCCGCCCTCTGCCGTCGTCGGCAGCAGGTACCGGTGCGGGCCGCGCACGAACGACTCGGCCCAGCCGCCGTGCACGTGCCAGAGCAGAACCCTCATCGGAACACCCCCGCGCGCACCCGGTCGGCGCCCGTGTCACGGCCGGCACTCGCAGCCAGTTCGAGGCAGGCGTCGACCACCTCGTCGGCGCTCACCCCCGCCAGGCAGGGATGACCCTCGACCGGGCACTCCCTGGCCCTGCTCCCGCGGCACGGGGAGTGCTGGTCGCCGAGCAACCGGAGCGGCACACCGTACGGCGCCCAGCGCACCGCGGGAACGACGGGCGAGAACAGGCTCACGACGGGCGTTCCGACGGCGGCGGCGAGATGCGCGGGGCCGGTGTTGCCGACGATGACGGCGGCGGCACCCTGCAGCACGGCGGCCAGCGTCTCGACGTCGCTCCGACCCGCGAGGTCGAGCACCCGCCCGCGGCCACGGCCTCCGTCGCCGCCACCGCTGGCACCACCACCCCCGTCGCCGCCGCTGGCACCACCACCCCCGGCACCACCAACGCCACCGCCACCGCCACCGCCGTCAGCAGTACCGCCACCCGGATGCCCCGCCACCCGCGCCGCCAGCTCCCGCTCGGCGGGCGCTCCCGTCACCACCACGTTCACCCCCCGCTCGGCGAGTAGCGCGACCGCCTCGCCGCACCTCGCGGCGGGCCACTGCCGCGCCCCGACCGCCGCGCCCGGATGCAGCACGACATACGGCTGCCCGCCGAGCGGCGCGAGGAGGCCGCGCGCCGCGGCCCGTGCTCCCCCGCCGACACCGACCCGCAGCGCACCGTCGTCACCGGGCGGCAGGGCGAACCCCGCAGCCGCCGCGATCTGCAGCGCCCGCTCCGGTTCGGGCTGGTCCTCAGCGAGATCTTCACCAGGGCGCAGCCGCGTGTCGAGCAGCGTGCCGGCGAAGTCCACCGAGGCACCGGTGATCGAACGCACGCCCGCCAGTCGCAGCAGCAGCGCGAGCGGGAGCGGCGACTGGTGGAACGAGGTGAGGATGACGGCGGCATCGGGGTCGGCCGAAGCGACGAGCGCCGACAGCTCGGCGATCGACTCCGGGGTCACCTCCGACGTCGGCGTCGTGATCCAGGGGCAGTTCCAGACGAGAACGTGGTCGACGCCCGGCAGCAGACGGGCGGCCGGTGCGCCCTGCGGGCTGACGAGCATCCAGACCCCGTCGACATCGCTGCGCGCAGCGATCGCGCGCACGGAGGGGCCGGCGACCAGCACGTCGCCGAGGCTGTCGAGGCGGGCGACCAGCACGCGCGTCACGGCGCCAGCCCCAGAACACGCATCGCGCCCTCGAGATCGTCGGCGACCGCGCCGGCCGAGTCGATCTCCTCGGCGCGGGTCGCGGCCGTGGGCACCAGCACCGAGCGCGATCCCGCCGCCCGCGCCGCCTCGACATCGGCACCGATGTCGCCGACCATGGCGAGGTCGCCCGGCGCGAGCCCGAGCTTCGCGGCCGCCGAGAGGAGCATGCCGGGGCGGGGCTTGCGGCAGCCGCAGCCCTCGTCTTCGCGGTGCGGGCAGATCTCCCACACGTCGAAATCGCCGAGCTGCCGCTCGATCTCGGCGTTGACCGCCTGCGCCTGCTGCACCGTGATCAGGCCCCGCCCGATCGCGGACTGGTTCGTGACCACGCCGACCCGCACCCCGGCCGAGCGCAGACCGTCGAGCACGCGGCGCGCGACAGGCATCACCTCGACGCGGCGAGGGTCGCCGTTGTACGGAACGTCGACCACCAGGGTGCCGTCCCTGTCGAAGAGCACGGCCCGTGGCGGTGGCGGTGTTGCAACGTTCATGGCAACGGTGTTCCCGCCTTCCTGCCCGGCTAAACCTCTTGCCGCCCGGTGCCGTCGCCTCTTCTCTGCGGGGCAGAAAGGGTGTAGTGGTGAAGGGTGACGACCCCCGATACAGCCGACCTGCGCCCCGAGGTGCTTCTCCTTCGAACGCTGAAACTCGGCGATCTGCTGGTGGCCGTACCCGCCATCCACGCCGTGCGCCGAGCGCTGCCCGGACATCGCCTGGTGCTCGCGATGCCCGGCTGGCTCGAACCGGTCACCCGGTTGGTGGGCGGGGTGGATGCCCTGCTGCCCACCCCCGGGCTCGACGACCCGCTCCCCCTGCCGCCCGGCCGCATCGACACCGCGATCAACCTGCACGGCCGCGGGCCCGAGAGTGACTCGCTGATCGCGCTGTTGGAGCCCCGGCACACGATCGGTCACTCGACAGCGGGTTTCGGCGGCCCGGAGTGGCGCGACGGCATGCTCGAACGCGCCCGGTGGGCCCGCCTGGTCGAGGCGCACGGGATGCCCGCCGACCCCGACGATGTGGCGCTCGAGGGCGTGACGCCGCCCGCGCCCGTCGACGACGCCGTCGTCGTGCACGTCGGCGCGTTCTACGGGTCGAGGCGCTGGCCCGCCGAGCGGTTCGCGAAGGTCGCGGAGGCCCTCCGGGGCGACGGGCACCGCATCATCTTCACGGGCAGCGAGGCCGAGCGGCCGCGCGCCGAGGAGGTCGCCCGCCTCGGCGGGTTCGGCCCCGAGAGCGTCTCGGCGGGCCGCCTGGCGCTCGACGAGTTCGCCGCTGTGGTGAAGTCGGCGCGGCTCGTGGTCTCGGCCGACACCGGTGCGGCTCATCTCGCGTCGGCCTACGGAATCCCCTCCGTCGTGCTCTTCGGCCCTGCTCCACCCGAAGAGTGGGGGCCGCCCGCCTCGGGCCCGCACGTCGTGCTGACGGATGCCCGGCAGCGGAGGGGCGACGCCTTCGCCGACGCCCCCGACCCCGCGATCCTCGCCGTGCAGGTCGCAGACGTGCTCGCGGCAGGCCGCTCCCTGCTCGCCGACAGCGCTGCACGGCGGGCGGGCACGGCACGCGGCTGAGGAGGTCGGGGCCGCCGCCGGCGGTCAGGCCGCGCTCGGCACCGCCGCGGCATCCAGAACCGCGACCCTCACCCCGTCTGGCGCCGACGCGGGCAACTCGCTCAGCAGCGTGCGGAGCAGCGCGAGCGACCGGCCGAGCAGTCGCGAGACGTGCATCTGGGTGATGCCGATCTGCTCCGCGATCTCTGCCTGCGTCTTCTCCTCGAAGAAACGCAGGTACAGGATGCGGCGCTCCCGCTCGGCCAGCGCGCCGAGTGCCCACGAGAGCACCTGCAGCGTGTCAATGCGCTCGAACCGTTCGTCGTCGACGCCGATCGAGACACCCAGGCTGATGTCGGCGTCGTCGGCCGCCGGCGCGTCGAGCGAGGTGGGGCGCAGGCTGTTGTGCGCGGCGAGCGCCTGCTCGACGTCGGCCGCCTTCTCCCCCAGCGCCTCGCTGAGTTCGCCGACCGACGGCATGCGGCCGAGACTCTGGGCCAACCGCGGAACGAGCGCGTTCGTGCGGGCCCACAGCTCCTGCACGCTGCGCGGCGGGCGCACCACCCAGCCGACATCACGCAGGTGCCGCTTGATCTCACCGGTGATCGTGGGCACGGCGAACGCGACGAAGTCCCCTCCCTTCCCGGACTCGTACCGGTGCGAGGCCTTGATCAGCCCGACGCGCGCCACCTGCCGCAGATCGTCGAACTCGTGCTGCGACCCCGGGCGGCTGTAGCGGCGAGCCAGAGCGTCGGCGAGTTCGAGGTGGTCGACGACCACACGATCGATGCACGCCTGCCTCTCGCTCGGTCGGGCATCCAGAGCAGCGTCGAACAGCTCGGCGGTCGCGGCCTTCTTCTCGGCCCAGCGCTCGGTTCGGTCGGTGAGCGGCGGCATGTGCACCCCATCTGCGTCTCGAGGAACGGTTCAGCCGAACGCGCGGCGGGGCCGCGCTTCGGTGCAGACAGAACAGCACTCGGGAATCGGTGTCAAAAGGGGTTGTCTTCTTCTCTCATTCGCGCAAGGCGAAGCCCGTCGGCGCCCGCGCCCGGTGCTGCTCGGGCCAGAGCAGGTCGAAGACGTCGACGCTGCGATTCGGCAACGTCGTGGGGGCCTCGAGGTGCACGGCGCCGCTCGGCAGGATGCCGGCTCCGCCGAACGCCTGCATCACCCGCCACTCGGCCGCCACGTCTTCTCCTGCGTGCTGCCGGGGCAGATCGGGGCCGAAGTCGAACCCGCCGACCGCCAGCAGGGCCGAGCGACGGTAGAGCACGCAGCCGCCGATCCACGCGACCTTGTAGGCGACCCACTCGTCGTCCGCCAGCGCGAGCCCGGCGGCGATGTGCGCGAGGTTGGCCGCGTTGTGCAGCCGCCAGCGTTCGAAACCGGGTGAGCCCCGGCGGATGTGCTCCGGATGCACGGCCCCTGCCCACCGTTCGAACGGCGCCTGCTCGGCCGGGCGGTGGTCGCCGAGGTACGAGAGCCCCTGCACGGCCGCACCGACGAAGCCGCAGTCGAGCACTCGGATGGCGTCGACCAGCCGGACCAGCTGCCCCGGCTCCAGCCAGACATCGTCGTCGAGGTAGAGCACGAACTCGGCGACGGCGTGCTCGAGCAAGAACTGGCGCTGGGCGGCCATTCCGCGGGGCGGGCCGCTCTCGAGAACCCGCACCGGGCGCCCCTGTGCTTCGAGCACCCGGATCATCGACCGGATGCCCGGCTGCTGCAGGGGCGCTGCACCCGCGGCCTGGCTGCCGATCACGACGCGGAACGCCGGGGCGTCCTGCGCGGCGAGGCCGGCGAGGGTGACGGCCAGCTCGGTGACGCGATCGAGGGTGGGGATCAGAACGTCGACCGCAGGGGCGTGGAGTTCATGGCTCCCGGCACCCGAGCCCACGCGCGGCGCGCCCCACTCCTGGGAGCCCTTCCGGCTGCGTCCCAGGGTGGCGGCCACGAGCTGCTCGTCTCCGGCGCTAGGAACCGGAGACGGCGCTCGAAACCGCCGTCGGGCTGTCGAATGAATCGGCGCCCGCGTTCGTGAGAGCATCGACGATGTCGTCGGGGGCACCGTTCTTCCTGGCCGTCTCGATCAACTCATCCCGGCTCGCCGGGTAGTCGACTCCGCCGAGGTACTTCTGCAGCTGGATGGGGTTCGGTGTCTCGCTCATGCAGAGATTCCAGCACCATCGATACGCCGTGTGACGGGGTTGCCTGTCTGCAGGAGCAGAAGATACAAAGAGGGGTTGCGCCGAAGCATCCAGAGCGTCCGGTCGAAAGCAAGCCCCTGCCCGCCGGCGACGGTTGGGCCTACCGTGGGACCATGAGCGATACGAACACCCCCAACGACAACCTGGGCACCGACGGCACCATCCCGAACACCGAAGACGGTATCGCTGTGGGCCACGACCCCGACGGTTCGCACTTCAACCCCGAAGAAGAGGTCGCCGGCAGCTACACCGACGCCGAGGGCGACGACCGGGAGGAGCGCCCCGCAGAGTCGAGCGGTTCCTACACCGACGTCGACGAATAGGCACCATTGGGCGGTGTGTCCGAAAAAACTTCACCCTCATTTAAGATGGGACGAGTTGTCTGGTTTCATCTGATCAAAGGCGGGGTGCTGATATGGCAATCGACAAGAGTCGAGTGCTCGACATTCCCCTCATCACGGCAGTGCTGCGGGGCGACAACTCGGGCACGTTGCGGGTCGACGGGGAAGAGCAGCACATCACGTCGGATTCGGCCGGCGCCGCCCTGCAGGAGCTGGTCGGGCTCATCCAGACCGAGGCCGAACGCATCGGTCGGCCCGTGCGGGTCACGGTGACGGCCGAGACCGGCCGGAGCATCCTGCTCGCGGGCGTTGACGGTTCGATCGAGGAGGAGAGCTTCACGCCCTCCGAAGACCTCGACGGGCCGGACGAGTTCGATGAGCTGGACGAGTTCGATGAGCCTGCCGGGTTCGATGAGCCTGCCGAGGTCGATGAGCCCGCCGAGGTCGAGGAGCCTACCGGGCCCGACGGGCTCGATGAGGCCTCCGGGCTCACCGACTCTGACGGGCCCTCAGCCCCCGAAGCACCCACCGACCCCGACACACCCGCGGACGAGGGCGACGACGATGTCGCCCCCGAACCAATCGTCGACGAAGACGACATCGAAGACCCTGTAGAACACGATGTGCCGGCACCCCTGCCCGCACCGACATCAGCCCGCGCCACGACGGCGCCGTCACCAGAACGATCTGAGCCCTCCATGCCTACTCCCTCGACATCGACCCCGGCCCGCTCGGCGGCGACACCCTCCCCCAGCTCCCCGGCCGCCGACACCCGGGCGCGTGCGCAGAAAGACCTGCTCGACGCACCCTCCTTCCTGGCCGTTCCGAAGGTCGACGAGCCGGCTGAGCAGGGGTTCAAGGGCTTTCTGAACCACTTCGGCCTGCACCTCAAGCCGGGCCGCAGCGAGCAGTCGCAGCGTACCGACATCGAGGCCATCTCCCGGCACTTCCCGGCCCACCGCACCATCAGCGTGATCAACCGCAAGGGCGGGGCCAACAAGACCCCCACCGTCGCCAACCTGGCGGCCGCGTTCGCGCGGAGCGGTGGCGGCGGCGTTCTCGCCTGGGACAACAACGAGACGATGGGCACGCTCGGCTGGCGCACCGAGCGCGGCGACCACGATTCGACCGTTCTCGACGTGCTCGAGAACGCCGACGATCTGTTGGATGCCCGGGCTGAGTTCGGCCAGATGTCCCGCTTCGTGCACCACCAGCAGGCCGACAAGTTCGACGTGCTGCGCTCTGACGAAGACCCCTCCGGCACGCACGAGATGACGGCCGAAGAGGTCGACATCGTGCACAGCATCGCCGCGAAGTACTACCGGCTGATCCTGATGGACTCGGGCAACAGCGACCGGGCCGAGAACTGGCTGCGCATGATCGACCACACCGACCAGCTCGTGGTTCCCACCACGACCATGGAGGATCGCGCCCAGGCGGCGCTGCTCACCCTGCAGGCCGTGCAGTCACGCAGCGAGAAGGCGGCCGAGCTGGCGAAGAACGCGGTCGTCGTCATCTCGGAGTGGCAGCCCAAGGAGCAGAACATCTCCGAGCGCATGGCCGACGACTTCCGCCCCTACGTACGCGACGTCGTCATCGTGCCCTTCGACCCTGCGCTGAAGGCCGGCCGCATCCTGCACAGCTCGCTGCAGCCCGCGACCCGTCGCGCCTGGCTGGCCGCGGCGGCATCCATCGCCAAGGGGCTCTGACCCGGGCGCGCCACGGACCGGGGCGGTGTCACACCCGCTCCCGCACCTCCTCGATCTCGCTGTAGCCGGCGGCCGTCACGGTGACGCGGAGCTTCGCCGAGATCTGCTCCTTCATCGAGTCCACGTGGCTGATCAGGCCGATCGTGCGCCCGCCCGTGCGCAGCCCGTCGAGCGTGCTCATCGCGATCTCGAGGGTCTCGGCATCCAGTGACCCGAATCCCTCGTCGACGAACAGGGTGTCGAGGGCGATGCCGCCGGTCTGGATCGACACGACCTCGGCCAGGCCGAGCGCGAGCGCGAGCGACGCGAGGAAGGTCTCGCCACCCGAGAGCGAGTGCGTCGGCCGGGCGCGACCGGTGTGCTCGTCGCGGATGCTGAGCCCGAGCCCCGCCTCCGCGTTGCGGTACTGCAGGGAGTCGTCGAGTTCGAGCGAGTACCGCCCACCCGTCATGGTGGTGAGGCGCTGATTGGCCGCGACGATGATCTGTTCGAGCTGGGCGGCCAGCACGTAGGTCTCGAGTCGCATCCGCCTCGTGTTCGACCCGCCCCCCGCGACGACCTCGGCGAGTTCGCGCACCTTCTGCTGCTCATCGATCAGGCTGGCGGATGCCGTGAACAGCGCCCGCGCACTGTCGACGATCACCGTGAGCTGGTTCAACTCGGCGGTCAGCGTACTGCGCTGCTCGACCGCGGCGTCGCGCAGCCGGATCGCCTCTGCCCGGGCCAGCTCGGTCGGCCCGGCATCGACCGGGTCGCCCGGGAGCCCCGCCAATTCGGGGTCGGCGAGCAGCCCCTCGGCCGCGGCCCGCGCATCGTCGTGGCGGCGGATGCGGGCCTCGCGCGCGCTGCGCTCACGCTCGCTCAGCAGCGCCGCGTCGACCGCCTGCGCGTCGTCGAAGCCGAGCACGGCGAGCTGTTCGCCCTCGACGACACGCGCCCGGTCGGTGCGGTCGAGCTGCTTCGCCGTCGCGGTGAGCGCCTCCTCGAACGCCCGGGCGAGCGCGAGCCGGTCATCGAGCGCGGCGACGCGCGCCGCCACCGAGGCGTGACCGGCGCGCATCTCCAGTACCCGCAGGGAACTGAGGGCGAGGCTCGTCTCGGCGGCCGTGTGGGCGAGAGCGGCACTGTCGAGCTCGTCGCGCAGCCCGGCCAACCGCTGCTCGTCACGCTCGCGCGTGCGAGTCACCTCCCTGCGCTCGGTCTCGAGCGTCTTCTGCCGGGCAGCGGCAGCGGTCGCCGCGCGCACCGCCTCTGCCGCCACCTCGGCCTCGGCTCGCAGCTCGACCGCACTCCGGCCCCGGGCACCCGCCCGCTCGGCCGCGAGGGTCTGGCCGAGTTCGGCGACCCGCGCGTCGGCCTCTGCCAGCTCGGCCTGGCGCGCAGCGCGCTCGTGCTGGGCACGGTCGGTGTCGAGCTCGGTCACCGGCTCTCTGTCGCTCGCAGCCGGTTCTGGATGCTCGGTCGAGCCGCAGACGGCGCAGGGCTCGCCCTGCCGCAGCTCCGCCGCCAGCTCGACGGCATGGCCCGCCAGGCGCCGGGTCAGCAGGTCGTCGACGAGGCGTGCGGCAGCCAGGTGCGCCGTGCTGGCACTCTTCTGCTGCAGCAGAGCCGCGTCGAGTTGGGTGACGGCCCGGTCGGCCCGCGCGGCGGCGGCGAGCGCCTCGGCGATCGAACGCTGCTCCTTCTCTGCATCCGGCAGCCGGCCGGCCTCGACCTGCGCGAGCGAGAGGGCGGCGTTCAGCTCGTCGAGCCGCGCCGGAACGCCGCGGAGGCGCTCGTCGAGCCCGGCCACCTCCGCCGACGCCGCATGGCGCCGCGCGGCGAGCTCCGTCAGCTCGGCCTGCAGTCTCTGCACCCGCTGCTCGTCGACCAGCACCGACTCGAGCGACGCCCGCTCAGCGACCAGCCCCTCGACCACCGCCCGCAACGCGGCGGCGGTGGCGGTGCCGCCGGGAGTCGCCTCCGCGTCGGACCCGACGTCGGCGGCGGCGTCAGCGGCGGCGGCCGCGTCAGCGTCGGCGTCTGTGGCCGCGTCGGCGTCGGCGTGTGTGACCGCGTCGGCGTCGGCGTGTATGGCCGCATCCGCGTCGACGTCAGTGTTGACGTCGGCCCGGCTCCCCCACGCGGCGCGCGCCACCTGCTCGTGCCCCAGCGCCCGCTGCAGCTCGGCCTCTGACGCGCGGCGCGACTCCACGTGCGGCCAGGCCTGCGCCGCACGAGCGGCGTCGGCGACGCTGGCCCGCAGGAGGTCGACGGCGGGAGACTCCGCCACGAGCGCATCGAGGGTCGCCTCGGCCGCGGCGCGCTTCTGCTGCCGCCGCCGCAGGTCGAGCTGCGCGGTGTGCGCGAGGTCGGCCCGCTCGAACACCCCAGCGGCCTCTGCGGCACGGTCGGCCGCCGCCCGTCGGAGATCGTCGACGGTCACGGCCAACGCCCCGAACCACTCCAGCCCCGGATTCTCGGGCACCGCCGTCGCCCGGGCGCCGGAATCGGCACCACCCGCACCAGCACCGCCGAACCCCGCACCGCCGGGCTCAGCACCGCCGAACTCCGCACAGCCGAACTCCGCACCGCCGAACTCCGCACCCGCGTACCCCGCACCCTCGAACCCCGCGCCGCGCGCGACCGCCGCATCGGCCAGCGCCACGGCCTGGCCGGCACGCAGGCGGATGTTCTGGCGCACCTCCGTCACGCTGAGGCTGAGCGCCCTGCTCTGTTCAGTGAGGGATTTCTCGAACGCCTCGAAGCGCGCGGTACCGAACAGGGTGCGCAGCAGCGTTCGACGCTCGTCGGTCTTGGCGAGCAGGAACTGCTGGAACCGGTTCTGCGCGAGCAGGATCACCTGCAGGAACTGGTCGGCCCGAAGCGGCAGGATCTCGCTCATGTAGCGCCCGACGTCGACCGGCTTCGCCGCCAGCCCCCGCCAACCACCGCCCGCGGCGTCGCGGATCTCGAGGCGCGCCTCGGGCGCCGCCGTCGTCAGGCCCTCTCCGCGGCGCTTCGGCCGCTTGTACTCCGGCGTGCGGTAGAGCCGGTAGTCGTGCTCGCCGATGCTGAACTCGAGCTCGACGAAGGTGGGGTCACCCGGCTCGGCATGATCGCTCCGCAGCTGCGATTCGCGGCCGTCATAGCGCGGAACCGTCGCGTACAACGCGAAACAGATCGCATCGAGGATGCTCGACTTGCCCGCGCCGGTTTTGCCCGTGATGAGGAAGATGCCGTCGTCGTCGAACAGCTCGAAGTCGACACGCTGTTCGTCTTTGTACGGGCCGAACCCCGCCAGCCGGAGCTTTGTGATCTTCATCGCGCGGCAGCAGCCAGACCCGCCGAGCGATCGGTGGAGCCCCCGGCCCCCGGCCCGCCATCGACACCCGGCCCGCCATCGGCACCCGCCCCGGCATCGGCATCCAGCCGGCTGAGCGTCTCGGCCACCAGCCGGCGTTCGAAGTCGCTCGGCCCGGCACCGTTCCGCACGAACTCCACGAAGCCGCCCACGATCTGCTGGTCGGTCTTCTCGACGAGCCGCTCGGCGTAGGTCTGCGTGCCTGCGTCGTGCACCACGGCGGGCCGGTATTCGAGCGCGACACAGTGCGGGAAGCGCTGCTGCAGCTGCCGCATCCCGTCGAGGGGTCGCACGGTGTCGGTGACGATGGCCTTGATCCAGTGCCCCTCGACGGGGGCGAGCGACTCATCGGCGAGCAGCTCCGCCAGCGTGCCCGTCAGCTCGCGAACGGGCCGCGGAACGGGGAAGTCGACCCAGTCGACCGAGGCGAGGCCCGTGGCATCCAGTTCGACCAACCAGCCGCCACGCACACGGCTGCCCTCGGTGAACGAGTAGTGCAGCGGCGACCCTGAATACCGCACGCGGTCGCTGAGGGTCGACCTCGAATGGATGTGGCCGAGGGCCACGTAGTCGGGCCCGTCGAAGACCTCGAGGGGCACGAGGTCGAGCCCACCGGAGGTGATGTCGCGCTCGACGTCGCCGGCCGCGACCCCGACCGCGAAGCAGTGCGAGAGCACCACCGACCGACCCTGCCGCTCCGCGAGATCGTCGCGCACACGGCCCATGGCGAAGGCGAGCGCCTGCTCGTGCGTGCGCAGCTCGACCTCGGGGTACTGGTGCCGCATCAGCATCGGCTCGAGATACGGGATGCCGTAGAAGTGCACCGGGCCGAAGCCGTCGTCGATCGTGACCGGGGTGCCCAGGAGCTCGTGGCGGGTGAGCACATGCACCCCCGCCTCGGCCGCCCACTCCGACTGGAAGCCGAGCCTCGTCGCCGAGTCGTGGTTGCCGCTCGTGAGCACCACCCGGGCGCCGGTCTGCCGCAGCACCCGCAGCGCCCGGGCCAGCACCTCGTACGACTCGGCAGACGGAACCGCGGAGTCGAAGACATCGCCCGCGACGACCACGACGTCGACACCGTTCTCACGCACCACATCGGCCATCGCGCGCGCCACGACCTCGAAATGAGCGAGGGTCGAGTGGGTGTGGAACGTGCGCCCGATGTGCCAGTCGGAGGTGTGCAGAATCTTCATGCCTTCGACGTTAGCCCCGACCGCCGACACTCCGGCCCCGGGGCGCGGGTGCGCCTAGAGCTCGACCTTGCCGTTGTCGCCTTCCATCGGCGTTCCGGTCACCTTCGACTTGACGAGGCTGAAGATCGTCGCGACCCGGCCGCCCGGGGTGTCCCAGTACTCGGCGCTGTCGCTGACGAACTTCAGCAGGGTGATGTTGGGGTCCTGCGGCCCGTCGGGGAACCAGGCCTCGACGGCGGGGTTCCACAGTTCCTTCAGCTTGGCGTCGTCGTCGACCTGTTCGGCGAGGCCCGAGAGGCTGACCCAGGTGTCGTTCGACGAGAAGGAGACGTTCACGACGGGATCAGCGGTGATCTCGGCGATCTCGTGTGAGTCGCGCGCGAGGATGAACCAGAGGTCGCCGTCGAACTCCACGTCCTGAACGGTGAACGGGCGGGAGACGAGCTTCGCCTCTGCCGACCTGCTCGTCAGCATCGCGAAACGAAAACCCTTGATCAGCTCGGCGACTTTCGTCACGCCTTCTGTGGTGTCGGTCATCCTGTTACTCCCTGTTTCTGTGAGCACGCGCTTCTGTGGAGAGGGCACCGTGGATCGCCCCGCGTCGTGAGCTTCAAGCCTGCGCCGGATCCCTCTCGGTCGGTAGCCCCTTGACGCGCGGCTCCGGCTCCCCGGTACGGGCGGCGAGCCCGGCGAGGTCCACCTCGACGAGGGTGCGCATCCGGCTCTCCCGGTTCGCCTCGTACTCCGGGTCTGAGCGGGCTCCGGATGCCGCGACCAGCGCGCCGTCGAGCCTCGCCTCGATGGCACGGCCGAGTTCCGACCACGCCCACCGCCGGGATGCCTCCACCGCGGCGTCGACGAACGCCGGGTCGGCGCGCAGCCGTTCCAGTTCGGAGGCGAGCGCGGAGTAGATGACGCGCCGCTGCACGAGCAGGTGGTGGTCGCTGATCGTCGTGGACTTGCGGAAGCTCGGCGGGAACTCGACCATCAGCCGACGCATGTGCGCCGCCATCGCCGTCTGCTCGAGCGTCAGAGCACGCAACTCGCCCTCGACGAACCCGGCGACCTCACCGGGCTCGTATTCGCGCCCGCTGCCGAGCGCTCCCACCACGATGTGGTTCATGGCGGCCATGGTGAGGGCGGTGCGCGCCATCAGCACGCCCTCGTCGACGGCGCGGGCGACGAACTCCGGGTCGATCGGGAATCGGAGGGGCCGTCGACGGGGCGTGACCTTGTTGCCGCGCCGAGCGCGTCTTCGCTGACCCTTCGGCATCGCCCACCCGGTGCCTCAGGAGGCGGGAACGGACTCCGCAGACGGTTCCGGCAGCAGCCGCAGGCCCGTACCGCTGTTGGCGACGCTCGTGAGCACTTCGATCCAGCGGCGGTTGAGGGTGGCACCGGCCGGCGCACTGAAGACGAACTGCAGCGGGATGGCCGGGTGCAGCCAGATCGTGTGCGCCCTGCCCGTCTCCTCGTCGTCCCACGAGAGGGCGAACTTCTCGTCTCGACGGAGCTTCGCGAGCAGAACGACGCGGAGGTGCGCGAGCGCCCGGTCCTCGAAGGTGACTTCGACTCCAGGCGACCCGTAGATGAGTGTTCCCATGATGACTGTCCTGACTGAAGCGCGGGGTCTGGGCGCTTCTGGCTGCGATTCTACGCGGTCGGTGCCTCATCGAGGCGGAGGAATCTGCCCGGCACGCCCGAGCTCTGCAGCTCGAGTGCGGCCAGGGAACGGATGGTCGCCGGGTCGCCGCGTCGCCAGGCCGCGACCGGATCGGCGGCCAGCGCCACCAGCTCCCGCGGCGGCTGGCCGACGAGCGCCCGAAGCGCCAGCAGCTCGGTTCCGGCCGGCGACGCCGAGAGCCCGCGCACGAGCGACGCCCGCCGCACGAAGGCGAGGCGCGGGCGCAGCCAGACGAGCAGAACCAGCGCGATCGGCAGGGCAGCGACCACGAGCCCGGTGCCGAGCGCGACGTTCCCGACGAACTCCTGCTGCTGGCGCCCCGCCTCGGCCAGGGTCTGCCCGGCCGAACTCGCCGACGCGAAGGGTGAGCTGGCGCCGGCGCCGATCAGAGGGATGCCGCCGAGGGTGCCCGCGGCATCCGCCATCGTGTTCTGAAAGCCGCTGCCGGCCGACTCGATCCCCCGGCCGAGGGCGGCGAGCGTACCGATCAGGGCTCCCACCGCGATGCCCGCGGCCACGGAGGCGCCGATCAGAACGAGCGCCACGACATCGGCCGCGATCTGGCGATGGCGTTGTGCTCGACGTGCTGAATAGAGCTGCAGCCCGCCGCTCATCCCGCACCCGGCAGCAGCACCGAGAGGCGACCGTGTTCGACACGCGTCTCGAAGCGGGGCTGGGGGGATGTCGCGGGGCCGTGCACCACCTCGCCGCTCGTCAGCGAGAAGACGCTGCCGTGCCAGGGGCAGGTGACGCAGGGGTCCGACCCGGGCGCCTCGCCGAGCGGGCCCGTGCCGAGCGAGCCGGGCGCCGGGGAGCCGGGGTCGAGTTCACCCTCGTGCAGCGGCGCGGAGAGATGGCTGCAGACGTCGGAGAGCACGTTCACCTCGTCGCCCCGCCGAAAGAACAGCAGGGGCTGCTCGGCCACGATCCGGCGCTCGAGCGCACCGTCTGCCAGGTCGTCGAGGTCGCCGACCTCCTGCCAGCCGGGCGGGAAGACGTGCGGCACGTCTTCGGCGTGATTGGCCCCCGCAGCCTGCCGGTAGGCCAGGTGGCCGCCGAGGAATCCAGCGCCGGAGACCGCAGCCAGGCCGAGGTACGCGAGCACCTTGCCGCTGGCCTGCCGACCTCGGACGCGCTGCACGAACGACGCCGAGTACAGCAGCACGGCCGCCGCGTTGCCCGCCGCGTGCACCAGCCCGACCCGCATCTGCTGCTCGTGGAGCTCCGACCAGTCCGTCCAGCCCGAGACGGCCGCCGGCGCGGCCGACAGCACCCCCACACCGATGAGGGCCTGCGCCGCCTTCCCCGAACCATGCATCGGCAGGGCGTCGAGGATGCCCGCGGAGAGCCAGGCACCGATCGGAACCTGCACCTCCACCGGATGCAGCGGATGCCCGAACGGCACCCCGTGCAGCAGGTCGCGGAGCCCCTGCGGCTGCACGACCTTCTTCACCACCGCCTGGGCGCGGGTGACGACGGAATCCAGCACCTCGGCATTCTCGAGGCGAGTGATGATCTTGACGAACGACAGCTCTCTCATGTGGTCACGGTACGAGAGAACCTGCGTCTTCGCCAAGGGCTTGCACGGAGGGTGGCCGGGCTGTCAAGAGACCCCGCAGGGCGCCCGCCGCGCGCTCGATCGCAGTAGGGTTTCTGGCATGACCGATCAGAACGAGTACCCCAAAGACGTGACCGTTGAGTACCCCGACTACGCCGGCTATCCCGACGGCGAGGGAATCGTGGGCAACGGCCCGACCACCGACGCGCCGCCCTCGGGTGTCGACCCGAGCGTCGCCGACGAGCCCGAGACCGAAGAGACGCTCGAGGGCGACGTGCCGACCGACGAAGACGACACCGAGGTCAACGACGGCTGAGGTCACGACGGCTGAGCCGACGATTCGCCGCCAGCTCTCGATCTACGCCGCGAGCGCTGCCTTGCGGGCACCGTCGATGAACGCGCCCGCCGCGTCGTTCGCTGCTGTGACGGCCGAATGGATGCCCTGACCTTCGCCGAGGGCGAGCGCCAGGGCCGCACTGAAGACGTCGCCGGCACCGATCACGCTCCCCACCCCTGACCGTTCGATCGGCCGGGCGGCCACCCGCTCTGCAACACCGCCCCGCAGGTACGTCGCACCATGCCGGTTCTCGGTCACGACGATGGTCGTCTGCGGAAAATCGGTCGACCAGCGGGTTGCAGTGGCCACGGCATCCACCGTGTCCTCATCCGAGAGCACCACGACGTCGAACCGCGGCAGAACCTCGGCCGCCTCGGCGAACGTGCGCTGGGTCACGGCGCCCTCGGGCGACACGGCCCGCAGGTAGCCCTGCACGAGCAGCATCGTCAGGGCACCGCCGCTCGCCGCGGCCAGCACCGTGTCGAGCGCCTCGGCGGTGAACGAAGGCAGCAGTGGGGCGACGATCACGATGTCGGCCCGGCCGATCGAGCGTCTGAGCTCGGGCGTCACGGGCACAGGATCGGCGCTGCCCGCGTGAAAGCACTCCTGGCGCCTGACGTCGCCCTCGATGTGGTTGCGATAGAGCAGCGTCTCGCCCGCCGTCGCGGGGTTGGCGAGCGGAAGGGTGTCGTCAACCGCCCTGAAGTCGGGGCCGTAGGGGGCGATGACCGAGACCCGCACGCCGTCGACCCGGCGCAGCTGGCGGTTCATGAAGAACGCCGGCGACCCCGCTTCGCGCCGGAGCGGCCGGGGGCCGGCCCCGTCGGCGTCGGCTCCGGTGTTCTCGTCGATGCAGACGTGGCCGACGATGACGACCGATCGTTCGGTCACAGGGTCGGCAGAGGCGGTCACTCGCCCCAGTTTACGGCGCCGAACGGCTCACTCGGCCGGCAGCCACGGGTCGGCCATCACGTCTTCGTGGTTGTGCACCATGAGCCAGTGCGGAGGGGTGCCGGCGGTGCCCTCGGTGGCGCCTGAGCCGCCGGTGCCGCCTGTGCCCTCGGTGGCGCCTGAGCCGCCTGTGCTGCCCGTGCCGCCGGCTCGGCGCCACACGCTGGTGTTCCGCACCGCCTGCTCGGGCGACCCGTCGCCGAGATCCACCGCGAGGTAGTGCAGCAGCACGGCGGTGTCACCCCAGATGCGGATCTCGGGGGCCATCGCCCGCAGCCGGGCAACGGGGTCGCTCGCGCTGCGGGGAGGGCGGGCATCCCGGATCGCGTCGAGCTCACCCTTGCCGTGGATCACCGGCATCGCATCACTGTCGAACATCGTCGCGTCGGGCGAGATGTTGGCGTCGATGGCCGCCCGGTCAGCATCGACGAACCCCGCGTAGACGGCGTTGACCGCCGCCCAGATCGCGTGCTCGTCGGTGCCGGGGATTTCGTGGGCCGGGGTCTCAGTCATCTCCCCAGCCTAGGCAGCGCGGATGACGCGGCGCAGCACGGCGCGTTCGCCGAGCGTCCACAGCGCACTCGTGACGAGGTAGAGCGCGGCAGCCAGCGGCGCGATCGCGGCGAACACGACCGTGACGAACGGGAGCACCCGGGCGAGCACGGCCACCCCGGGCACCGCCTGCTGTTCGCTCTGCACCGCCGATCCAACCCACCGCAGATTCGCCCGCCGGGTCAGCTCGACGACGACCGCCAGCATCCCGAGCAGCAGCACGAACACGAGCACCTGCGGCAGCAGCGGCGCCATCGCGGAACCCAGCAGCGCGAACAGGTTCGACCCGAGCGGGATGCCCGCGAACGTCTGCACCAGCAGTGCATTCGCGTGCCCCGCCAGCGGCGAATGCACGAACAGCGCGTACACCGCCGACAGCACCGGAACCTGCGCAAGCGTCGGCAGCACCCCCGCCAGCGGCGAGACCTTCTCGCTCGTGTACAGCTGGGTCAGTGCCCGCTGCAGCGCCTCGGGCTTCTTCGCGTACCGCGCGCGCAGCGCGGCGACCGCAGGGGCCAGCCGCCGCCGAGCAACCTCCGCGCGCACCTGCGACACAGAGACGGGCACGAGCACGACGCGCACAAGCACCGTGAGCAGCACGATCGCCAGGGCCGGGGCGGCGGCTCCGGCGAATGGATGCACGGCCTCCCCGATCCCGATGACCAGCGCGTAGAGGCCGTCGAGCGCCGCGGCGATCGGCCCGATCGTAGAGATGTCCATGATGTGTGTTGCCTTCCGTTGGTAGTGATTGTTGATGCGGTGTAGTAGTGGTTGATGTGGTGCGGTGGTGGTTGATGCGGTGTGGTGATGCCAGGGTGTGATGAATGTCGCGGTGCGCCGGTCGTCGCGGGGTGCTGCCTGTCGCGGTGTGCTGGTCGTCGCGGGGTGCCGTCCGTCGCGGCGTGGCGGCGGCAGGGGGTGTTGGATATCGCGGGCACTGGATGTCGCGGTGTTCTGGCTGGCGCGCGAGCAGCCACCCGCGCCGACGCGGCCGACGCCGGTGACCGGCTCGCACCCCGCCGGAACTTCCCACCCGGACTCCGCTCAGCCAATCCGACCCAAATAGCGCCTCGGTTTGGCTGAGAGGTGTCCTGGCGGACTGTTCGGCGACGCGGTGACACGCCGAGGCGGCCAGGCGACGAGGCGGCCACCTTGTGATGTCCCCCGCGTGCCGTCCGCCTCGAGGACTGGCGACACCAGCCCACCGCAGCACCAGCACCGCGGACGAGACCATTCGCCAGCGTCGGCGGCACCGTCGGTAGACCTCGTTCCGCCCGTCGCTGGCGGAGTCGGTGGCGGAGGAACCGACGCGCGGGAAGCCGCACGCGTCAGCGAGGCCACCACGCGAAGCGCCAGACGACGCTCGCCACCGCAGCGATCAGCCGTCCGCAGAGGAAGACCTCACACCGGCGGCTGCGGTAGGCGTGAGCCCACGCTCAGAACGGTGCCTCGGCTCCCCGCGTCAGTCGAGGCAGGGATGGATGCAGCGCCTGTGGGCGCGACCGCGGTGGGGTACCGCGTCTGAGGGTGGGACCGCTCCGCGGAGCGACGCCTCAGGCGGCGGCGGGGCGGCCGGGGGCGCGGGCGCGCGCGTGGCCGGGGGCGGCGGGGTTGCTCTGCCGGGTGAGGGTGGGGAGGTCGGCGTTCTGGGGCGGAACGGGGTGCCGCCGAACATTTGGAGCCAACGCCGCGTGCGCTGCGACCAGCACCACCGCGATGGCCAGCACGGTCGCCGCGCCGACGAGTCCCGCCAGCAGGAGCCAGCCCGGAGTGCCGCCGGCACCACCCGCGCCGGAGCCTCCCGCGACGCTGGTCGCGAGCGCCCCGAAGAGCTGGGCGACGGCGATGACGAGGGAGGTCATGCGTCGACGCTATCAGTCCCGACGCTGGGGCGAGTGGCGCTGGGCTGCACGGCGCTCGAGTTCGCGGCGCCCCGGTTCGCGGCGCTCGAGTTCGCGGCGCACGGGTTCGCGGCGGCGAGGCGCGAGGCGCGCGGCGCTCGGGTTCGCGGTGTCGAGGCGCGCGGCGCCGGCGCGGGCGGCCCGCCTGTGGAGGAGATGACCGAACGCGCCGAGCGACAGGCCGTAGACGAGGTGCGCGGCGAGCTCGGAGGCGACGCGAGCGGGGTGGTCGCGGTGCGCGGGCGGGAGCACGTTCATCGCCGGAACCCAGCCCTCGTACCCGGCCGCCCAGACCGCGAGGCCGAACGCCGCGCCCGATGCCAGCCGCCGGCCGAGGCGCGGCTCGTGCAGCGCGTGCATCAGCAGCTCGAACGCGACACCGCCGGCCGCCCCGTACGCGAAGTGGGTGGTGGCGGCGGCGCGGTCGGAGGCCTTCGGCGGAACGAACGGCAGAAAGTGGTCGACGATGGAGCGGGGCGGCGGGCGGTCGACGGCTCCCGCGCGGTCGGCGCCCACGAAGACGACGCTCATGGCGGCCGTCGCCGCGAGGCCCGTGACGATGCCCCGCACTCCCGATCGAACCACCCTGCCGGCTGTGCTCTCGCTCATGCCGACCAGTGTTCCGAATCGACCACGACCCGGGCACCCCTTGACGGAACGCCCGTCGATCAGATCGGGGGCCGGCAGATCAGAACGGCAGGCCGGCAGATCAGGACGGCAGGTCGGCCAGCCCTCCCCCCTCGACCAGACCGATGAACGCGCTCAGCTGCGTGAGCCCCGCAACCGAGCCGGGCAGATACTCCGTGAGCGCCGGCGAATGCACGAGGTACGCCGCCCACTGCGCCCGCGAGATGGCGACGTTCAGCCGGTTCGCCAGCAGCAGGAACTCGAGCCCCCTCGGCACGTCGTCGGCCCCGGATGCCGCGAGCGTCACGATGGCGATCGCCGCCTCCTGGCCCTGGAACCTGTCCACCGTTCCCACGGGCACGTCGGGGTACCCGGACGCCGACAGCGCGGCGTGCACGAGCTCGACCTGCGCGTTGTACGGCGCGACCACGATGATGTCGCCCTGCGCGAGCGGGCGCGTCGAGCCGCCCGCGCTCCACGGCGAGCCGATCACCTCCGCGACGAGCGCGACGACGACAGCCGCCTCCTCGGGCGACGCCGTCGAGTTGCCGTGGTGCGCCACCGGAACCGGGTGGAGCCCCGGTTCGACCCCGCCGAGCGACCGGTCGGAGTCGTGCGAGTGCAGCCGCCCCTCGTACGACAGCGCCGATACCGGTGCGCAGAGCGCGGGGTGCATCCGCCAGCTGGTCTCGAGGAAGTAGCCGAACTCGGTGGGCAGCACCCCGTGCCCCTCGGCGAGCCAGCCGAGCGCCGACTCGTCGACGGGTTCTGGATGCGTGCCCTGGCTCACCTGCGGAAGCTGCTGCGGGTCACCCAGCAGCAACAGCCTCGTGCTCGCGACCGAGGCCGCGATCGTACTGGCGAGGGAGAACTGCCCGGCCTCGTCGACGACGAGCAGGTCGAGCGACCCCCGCGGAACCGTGTTGGCGTTCGCAAACGTCCACTGCGTTCCGCCGAACACGTAGCCGCCGGGTTGCTGCACGAAGCCGGGCACGGCGTTGGCGGCGAGCGAGGTGAACGACCCTGCGGCCGCCGCCGAATCCTTCGGCTTCTTGCCGACGAGCCGCGGGTCGACCCCGGCCGCGACGATCGCCTCGAGCATGTTCTCGACCGCGGCGTGCGACTGGGCGACGACGCCCACCTTCCAGCCGTGGTTCTGCACGAGATCGGCGATCACGTGTGACCCGGTGTACGTCTTGCCGGTGCCGGGCGGCCCCTGCACCGCGATGTACGAGCGGTCGAGGTCGAGCAGCGAATTGCGGATGCCCGTGATCGCATTCGCGCTGCGGTCGAGTTCGGGAAGGGTGCGAAGGCGCGGCGGTCGGCGGCGCAGAATGTCGAGCGCCGCATCCGGAACCAGGCGCGGGAGCCCGGCGAGCAGCACCCGGCCCCACTCGGAGATCGCCTCGGCGAGCTTGGTGGCGTTGGGCGGGGAGGCCGGAGTCACCGCGATCGGCACCTGCGCGTAGGTGGCATCGGCCGCATGGGCGTCGCGGCTGAGTTTCTCGGTGAGCAGGTACGTTCCGTCGCCGCAGTCGGCGAAGGTGACGCGACTGTGCGCCGCCCGGGCGCCCGGTTCGGTGGGGCCGCCGAGCGGAGGGAACGGGGAATCGAACAGTACGAACGGCGAACTGTCTGCCGAGAAACGGCTGCCGGGGGCGGCCGTGCCCGTGACGATGAGCTCGCGCGAGAGGGTCTGCGCGCGCGGGCCGGCGAGCGACCAGTCGCGCTTCACCTCCGCCGTGTCGATCACGAAGACGCCCCGGGTGTCGGCCCACTCGTCGACAGGGTTGCGGAGGCGGGCGAAGTGCTCCCACCAGAACGACTTGGCCTCCCGCCGGTGGTAGTCGATGGCCGCGGAGGCGAGCGCCACCGCCGTCTCGTCGGGGCCGCGCTCGAGGTCGGGCGAAGCCGCCGAGTGCACCGAGGCCGCCGCCGCGTGCGCCTGCGCGAGGTACGCCACCAGCTCGGTGTACACCGGATCGGGTTCGCGGAGCGGCACCGCCGCGAGCAGCTCGACCGTGAGGTCGAGGTCCCGGGCGGGGGTGACACCGACCTCGGCCGCCCGCGCGAGCAGCCAGTCGCGAAGGCGCAGCGTCGAGACGCAGTCGTAGCGGTTGTACTGCTCGATGTCGGCGCGCACGGCCGCCGCCGCCTCGAGCTCGCCCACCGCGAGCAGCTCGGTGTAGCGCACGTACTCGCTGATCGAGTCGGCGGCGTTCGCGGTGCCGTCACGCCCGACCTCCATGTAGAGCGGCTCGAGCTTCTTCAGCGAGTAGCTGTGGCTGCCGACGCGGATGCCCTGCCGCACGATCGGGTAGAGGTCGACCAGCACCGTGTTGCGGAGGAGGTCGTCGATCTCCTCCTCCCCCACCCCGTGGCGCGCAGCGAGTGTCAACAGGTGGGTGCGCTCGTAGGCGGCGTAGTGGTAGATGTGCATGCCCGGGTGCGCGGCCCGCCGCTCGCGCACGAAGTCGAGGAACTCGACGAGTGCCCTCTTCTCCTCCACAAGGTCGTCGGCCCAGAAGGCCGTGAACCGGGCCTCGGTGTCGACCAGCCCGAATAAGTAGTCGAGTCCCCACTGCTTCTGCTCCTCATGCAGCGGGTCACCCTCGAAGTCGAAGAAGATGTCGCCGGGCGACGGCTCGGGCAACGCGGTCAACGCGACGGGGTTCGCGACCCGCCAGGGCGGCGGCGCACCCTCGGGCAGCGAGGCACGCGAGACCTGCAGCAGCGCCTGCTCGCGGAGCGCGGCGAGCGTCGCCTCCGACATCCCCTCCACAGGCTCGGTGCGCGCCGAGAGCTCCTCGATGGTCGTCACTTCCGCAGCAAGGAGCCGCGCCCGCTGGGTGAGCCGCATGCCGGCGACCTGCAGCACATCGTGGGTGCGCTCCACCTGTTCGGCGCACGCGTCGCAGCGACCGCAGGCCGTGTACCGCGGGTCGCCCCACGGGGTTGCTGCCGCATCGTGCACCCGATCATCCAGAATCTGCTGCAACCGCGCCCGCCGCTTGCGGTACACGGGCAAAATGTCGGCCAGCCGGTGCGTGCTGATCTCGCCCGTGCCGAGCCAGAGGTGCACGTGCTCGCCGATCTCGAAGCCGAGCTGCTGCAACTGCTCGCTGTAGGCCGCGAGCTGCAGCAGCGCCGTGATCTTCGCCTTGCGGGCGAGCTTCGTGTCGTAGACCTCGTACCGCCCGTCGTCGCCGAGCATCACGAAGTCGGAGTACCCGAGGAACCGCCCGTCGAAGAACGCCCCCTGGAAGACCACCTCGGCGCGGGCCTCGAGCGCCGCCACCGTCGCCCCTGTCGCTTCGCGGATGCCCGCGAACGACCCGTCGCGGATGCCCGAGTCGAGCGGCCGTTCGATCTCGGCCACCACCCGCGTCTGCTTCAGCCCCTCGAGCACGCGGCCCTCGTGCAGATCGCCCAGCCGACCGGCCCGCAGCAGCATGTCGTCTTCGACGAACGGCGGCTTCTCGATGCGCCCGAGCATCCAGTCGAGCTTGCGCATCAGCGCCCACTCGCACGTCGAAGCGGCGCTGAGATCGGTCGCCGAGTAGATGACCGTGTCGCCTGCGAGCTGCACCGGTGCTCCTTCTGTTCTGCCCGGCGGAGTCCGCCTGTTCCGACGGGGTGTCGGGGGTGCGGCAAGGGTAGCGCGACCCCCCGACACCGGCGGCAGGCCGGCTACGGCACGAGAATCTACGGCACCAAGATCTACGGCACGAAGATGCATAACGGATGCCCGGCCGGGTCCGCGTAGATCACGATCGCCTCGTCGGGGTCGTCGATACCGTTCTCCAGCACCGTCGCCCCGAGGGAGAGCGCCCGCTCGTGCTGCTGCCGCAGGGCATCCACCGACGGCACCCAGAAATCGAGGTGCATCATCTGCGGGCGGGGGCCTTCCGGCCACGTCGGCCGAGGCATCGACGCCACCTTCTGGAAGGCCAGCACCCGCTCCCCGTCGTCGCCCACGAGCACCAGCCAGTCGGCGTCATCGCCCGCCGCACCGGTATCCGCCGCGCCAGCATCCGCACCGCCCGCATCCGCACCCCCCGCGTCCGCACCGCCAGCATCCACACCGCCCGCATCCGCCACCCATACCGGCTCATCGCCCGGCAGGTACCGCAGCCCGAGCAGCCGCCGGTAGAACTCCGCCAGCCCGCGCGCATTCTCCGTGTCGAGCACCACCTGCCGAAGGCGGGGTGTGGATGCCCGTTCCGTCGTCTCATCCATGCCCCCAGTCTGGCGCGGACCCCCGCCGCCGTCGAGTGCCAGCCGACCTTCGGTCCCGGTGCCTCACCTCCCCACGGGAGTCAAGGGCTGCGTGCACCCAGCCCGAGGCGCGAGGATGGACGCATGACAACAGTGAGCGACTTCGTTATCCAGCGCGTCAAAGAGTGGGGCGTCACCCGCGTCTTCGGGTTTCCAGGCGACGGCATCGGCGAGTTCGACGGCGCCCTGGGCAAGGCCGAGCGTCACGGCGACGGGCTGCAGTACATCCGCCCCACCCACGAGGAGATCTGCTCACTGATGGCGACGGCCCACGCCAAGTTCACGGGCGAGGTGGGGGTCTGCGTCGCGACGTCGAGCCCCGGTGCGTTCCACATGATCAACGGGCTCTACGACGCCGCGATGGACAACCAGCCGGTCGTCGCGATCGTCGGCCAGCAGGGCCTCGCGTCTCTCGGCACGTTCGTCATGCAGGAGTCGAACCTCGAGAGGGTGTTCGCGGATGTCGCGTGCTACGTGCAGACGATCGTCTCCCCCGAGCAGGCCCAGGCCGTCGTCGACACCGCGTTCCGCACGGCGAAACTCCGCCTGCAGCCGGCCGTGATCATCCTGCCGCACGATGTGCAGGGCATGGACTGGTCGGCCCCCGAACCTGAGAACTGGGTCGCCCGGTCGAGTTCGGCCGAACCGTCGACCGCGATCGTGCCGCCGGTCACCGAGCTGCAGAAGGCCGCAGACATCATCAACGCCGGGAAGAAGGTCACCTTTCTCGTCGGCGCAGGTGCGACGGGGGCGACAGACGAGGTCATCGAGGCCGCCGAACTCGCCGGAGCCGGCATCATCACGGCGCTCCGCGGCAAGCACGTGGTGCCTTCCGAGATCCCGTACCACACGCAGCAACTGGGCCTCCTGGGCTCGCTGCCGAGCCTCCACCAGGCCGAGAACTGCGACACGATCGTCTTTCTCGGCACCAACTACCCCTACGGTCAGTTCCTGCCGAAGACCGGCCAGGCCCGCGGCATCCAGATCGACCTGAAGCCTGAGCAGCTCGGCGTGCGGTACCCGAACGAACTGAATCTCTGGGGCGACGTGAAGGCGACGCTCGAGGCGCTCATTCCGCTGCTCGAGCCGAAGACCGACCTCGGCTGGCAGGAGAAGATCGCCGACGAGATGGTGGGCTGGGAACGCGAGATGGAAGCGCAGGCGATGCTCAGCTACCCCGACGGCGGCAACCCCCGCCGCGTCATCCACGAGCTCAACAAACGCCTGCCCGAGGGCGCGATCGTCACCTGCGATGCCGGCACGACGGCAGACTGGTACGGCCACCACATCCGGCTGCGGCGCGGGATGCGCGGGGATCTGTCGGGCCGGCTCGCCACGATGCTCGCGGCCATGCCCTATGCGGTCGCGGCGAAGTTCGCGTACTCCGACCGCGCTGTCGTCTGCACGATCGGCGACGGCGCCTTTCAGATGCTCGGGATGAACGAACTCATCACTATCAAGAAGTACCTCTCGCAGTGGGAGTCCAAGACGTTTGTGGTCGTGGTCATGCACAACGACGACCTCACCCAGGTCTCGTGGGAGATGCGCACCGAAGACGGCAACCCGCTCTGGAACGCCGCGCAAGACGTCGAGTCGGTCGACTACGCCGGTTGGGCCAACCTGCTCGGCTTCCGCGGCGTCACCCTCACCAGGGACGAGGATGCCGGACCGGCCTTCGACGCGGCGTTCGCCTTCGACGGGGTGACGGTGATCGACGCCCACGTGTCGAAGAACGTGCCGCCCCTCCCGCCGCACATCACCCTCGAATACGCGGCGAACACGGCGAAGGCGCTGCTGACCGGCGACCCGTCGGAGCTCGCGGTCATCGTGAACTCGGCGGAGGCCCTCGCCACGGAGCAGGTCGAGCGCGTGAAGGGGGCACTGCACCTCGGCGGGCGCGGGAAGCGCGGGACGCGCGGCTCGCGCGGCTCGCACGGCTCGCACCGCCGCGATGGGGAGGCCGGGCGCGAGGACGACTGAGGCGGGCGGGGGGGCGCTCTCAGCCCCGCCCGCCGCTCTCAGCCCCGCCCGCCGCTCGCAGCCCCGCCCGCTGCTCTCAGCCCCGCCCGCTGCCGATCAGCGCATCCGGAACCTCGCGCAGGAAGATCTCGACCGTCTTCGGCCCGATGCCCTTCAGCGCGAGCAGCTCGTCTGTCAGCTCCTTCTTCGACGACGCGTTCTTGACCAGCTCGCTCACCGAACCGTGCTCGCGTTTGACCGTCGCCATCACGTCGTGCAGCTCATCCGTCATCACGTAGTCGATGCGCGCGTAGTGACCCTCGTCGAGCAGGGCTCGCAGCCCCTCGCGGTCGAACTCCTCGAAGCGGCCCGGGCTCGTCAGCCCGTGCTTCATCAGCACCCTCCACGTGTCGGCCGCGACGCTCTGCTGCACGGGCCGCCCGAACAGCAGGCTCGCGAGGAACCATCCGTACAGCTGGTCGGCCCTGCCCGACGCGGGGTCGAGCCCCAGGTCGTCCGCATTCATGTTCGCCATGGCTTGCTCTCTCCACTTCTCCCCAGGGTTCAGTCCCCGGGGTCTTCTCCTCCACAGCCCAGCTCATCACAGGTTTCGACTCACAGGCGTTGATCGAACGGGCGCGCAGGCATAGTGTGCCAGCATGACCACTCCCGACGACCGACCAACCATCCACGACATAGAACTCCCGACCGAGGGTGAAGCCACCTTCTGGCAGGGCGGGGTGCAGCACACCCTGCGCGCCGACGGCACAGAAGACGCGGAGCCCACCTGGGCGCTGCACGCCGAAGAGGCCCTCGTCGCCCACATCGGCCGCCGCGAAGGCAAGTTCACGGGCACGAACGCCGAACCCTCCCGCCAGGTCGTCTCCGACGACGACTGGCGCCAGGTCGTTCTCGATGTGACGGGGGAGGACGCCTGATGGCCCGCGGCGACTCCGACGCACTCTCCGGCACGCACGAGCACTCCCACGAGCACGAGACGGAGTTCCACATCGAACCCCTCGTCAAGCTCATAAACGAGAAGCTCGCCGCGCACGGCGGTGGACCGTTCATCCAGGGCCCGTTCAGCGAAGCAGACACCGAGCGGGATGCCGACGAAGCCGTCGTCACCGGCCGTCTCGGCGGGCGCGGCGTGGTGCTGCGGTTCCACATCGACAGCGGCAAGCCCGGCCACGCCTACCACGTGAGCCTCACCGACGACGCCACGGGTGACGAGCTCGGCAGCGGCAAACCGCAGTCGACGTTCTCCGACTCGATCTCGGCGTACCACTGGGAGACGGCCCTGAAGCAGCTGGGCGAACTGGGCTAGGAGCGGCGCCGGGCCGGCGGGCGGGCGCCGAGCGGGCGGCTCAGGGCGGGCGGCTCAGGGCGGGCGGCGCCAAGCGGGCTGCGCTGGACGGGCCTCGCTGGGCCGCCCCGCGCGGACCGCCCCGCCACCGCCCGGTAGCCTTGTCGCAATGACTATCACCGCATCCGCCGACGGCTCAGCGCTCGGCAACCCGGGGCCCGCCGGCTGGGCCTGGTACATCGACGACAACACCTGGGGTGCCGGCGGCTGGCCGCACGGCACCAACAACATGGGCGAACTGAAGGCCGTGCTGGAGCTCTTCCGCGCCACAGCCCACGTCGACGAAGACCTGCACATCCTCTGCGACAGCCAGTACGTCATCAACACCGTGACGAAGTGGATGCCGGGCTGGAAGCGCAAGGGATGGCGCAAGGGCGACGGCAAACCGGTCATGAACCTGGATCTCATCAAAGAGATCGACGCCGCCATCGTCGGTCGCCGCTACCGCTTCGAGTGGGTGAAGGGCCACGTCGGCCACACCCTGAACGAAGCCGCAGACGCCCGCGCCCGTGGCGCAGCGGAAGCCTACGCCCGCGGCCGCGAGCCCGACACAGGTCCCGGCTTCCCGGGCGCAGCTGCGCCATCCTCCCCCACCATGGCGACAAGCGGAACCGCAGCTGACTCGGCCCTCGCTCCCGAAGAGGCCACCGCTCCCGAAACGGCCACCGCCGCCGAATTGGCCCCCGCCGCCGAATCGGGCATTGCCACCGAATCGGGCATCGCCGCCGAATCCTCCGCCGCCGCGACGTCTCCTGGGGCCGATCGCGTCACCTCGCGCCCAGTCCCCCCGCGACGCTCCGAACCAGCATCGCCCGAGTCGACGAGCGCAACTCTCTTCTAGGCAACGCCGCTGTGAGCCCGGCTGCTCACAGCACCGCTCCGCACATCGACCACGCAGCACTCACTACTCACCACTCACCACTAACCCGGGACTTCTCCTCCCCAGGTGTCCCCCGCAGCGTCTTACTCACAGATGTCGCCGTTCGGCCCCGAATGTCGGCGGTGGGTGCCTAACTTGACGCATGTTCCGAGAAATGCTCACCGCGCATCGGGCTCCGATCCGCCCGCGTTTCGGTGCCGAACCACTTGCCCCTCCGTCCCCGACCCCCGGCGCCCACCTCACCGCGCTCCCCACGCGGCAGGAGCGTTTTGCCGCCGCCGTCACGTCCGTGGTCGAGAGCCACCGCGCGGTCGCCGCAGCCCAGGCCCGGCGCGCCGAGTGCGTCGAGGCGGCCCGGCTCGCGGGCATCGCACTGCACACGACAGACTCGTTCACCGGCGGCCCGCAGTGGTCGAGCGAGATGCTGATCGAACGTCAGATCATCACGGAGCTCGCCGTGGCCCTGCACCTGAACGAGGGCGACGCCCGCCGGCTGCTCGAAACGAGCGAGGGCCTCGCCGGAACGTTCCCCGACACCAAAGCCGCCCTTGAAGTCGGCCGCATCTCCTTCCGCCACGCGGAGAAGATCGTGCAGCACTCCCAGACGCTCCCTCCGGAGTGCCTCGCAGACTACGAGTCCACCCTGCTCCCCCTCGCCCGAACCGTCACCGTGCAGAAGCTCGACCGTCTCGCCCGAGCGGCCGTCGAAGAGGCACAGCCGAGAACGGCAATCCAGCGCCACGTCGATGCAGCAGCCAACCGACGTCTATTACCTCGACCCCGCCGCCGACGGAATGGCCTACCTCACCCACTACATCCCTGCCGTCGAGGCCGTCGCCATCTACAACCGGGCAACCGACCTCGCGAGGTCAGCGAAGAACGCCGGCGACGAGCGCACGCTGACCCAGCTCCGCGTCGACACCCTCTCCGACCTCCTCGTGAATGGCGAGACCAGCATTCCCACAGTCGCCCGAGGCATCCGTGCCCGAGTGACAGTCACCGTCCCCGTCCTCACACTTCTGGGGGTGACCGATCCCGTCACGACGGACTTCACGGCCGCTGATGCGTCGGTCGGCCAGAACGTGAGTTTGGGCCACCCCGGCTTACTCAGCGGCTCGGCCTGGCTCGACGGGTACGGGCCCATCGACCGCCACACCGCACTCAAACTGACCCGGAGTGCGCCGAGCTTCGGCCGGGTGCTCACCGACCGGGTCAACGGGCGCATCCTGAGCTACGGCCGCGAACGGTACAAGCCGCCGGCCGAACTGGACGACCTCATTCGGCAGACCCACCGCGAATGCACTTTCCCTCTCTGCGGAGACTCGTCGGCCACCGCAGACCTCGACCACACCGTCGCGTGGAACGACGGCGGCGAAACGTCCTTCTCGAATCTCAGCCCGCTCTGCTCGAGCCACCACAAAGTGAAGCACCACACCGACTGGCTGATCGAGCAGTCCCCCGGCGGCACCATCACCTGGACCTCCCCCGCCGGCTTCGCCTACCTCATCGAGCCGTCGCAGATCGCCCACCCGTCGCCCACCTTCTCCGACGCTTCCGCGCCGCCTCACGCATCCACCGCCACCAGAGAACCGGCGCGAGAACGGGCGCCGTTCTGATGGCCAGCATGAGGCGCACCCCCAGTGCCCGGCGCGCAGCCGGCTCCGCTGCCCGTTCTCTCCGCACTGCCGCCCGCATTCTGACGCACGGCTTCGATCTGCCCGCGCCTTCGTGGTGGGAGCGTTCGTGGTGGGAGCCTTCGTGGTGGGAGCCTTCGTGGTGGGAGCGTTCGTGATGAGAGCAGCGATCGCCTTCTTCGACCATGCCGTCGAGGCGTGGAGTTGCGTTGGGAGCCGGGCCGACCCCGGGTGCCGCTGTTCGACGAGGCGATCGCGGCGATTCGCGCGCAGGGCGGGAAGCGCTGGGTGGGAGACAGTCGGGCGGTAGGCACGTCGTGCGGGTCGTGCGGGTCAGGCAGGAAGGACGTCGGGCGGGTCGCGCGGGAAGCGCGTAGGGTCGGGGAGATGGGGTGGTTCCGCGGGCGCAGAAGCCGCAGGCAGGCGCGCGCAGGGGGAAGACTGCCCGAGTACTGCGCCACGATCATCCTGTACCAGGCGATCTCGAAGCTCGACACGCTGGCCGTCATCTCGCTGGCGGTGGACCGGCCGGTGGAGAACGCGAAGCTGGGGCGACCGATGATCCCGCTGGCGGAGGGAGCCTGGGTCGAGGTGGAGCTGCCCAAGCTGGGCGAGCCGCCGCCGCTCGCGATCGACGTCTACAGCACCGTGAGCGACGATCAGGCCCGGCTCGAAGCGCTGACGCTGGTGGCGACGCTGCGGCGGCAGACCGGGTGGGAGGTGCGACCCGACTTCGGGCCGAGCGACGACGACGACTGATGAGCGGGCCAGCGAGCGGGCCAGGCAGCGAACCGGCCAGCGAGCGGGCCAGCGAGCGGGCGAACGCGCAGGCGAACGGGCAGTCGACCCGCCGCTACCGCCGGCCGCGGCGCACGAGGGCGTTCCGCACCACGCGCATGACGCCGAGGAATCCGAAGAAGCCGACGACCGCGCCGAGCAGGTCGAAGAGGTGCAGGTTGTCCGCGAGCAGCGGCCCCGATCCCGCGACGACCAGCACGATCGCGACGACGATGGCAGCGACGGAGATGAACGCCCCGACGACCTCGCCGACGATCCCGTTCACGAATCCCCGGTCATCCCGGTCGGCGAGCCCCCGCACGCGCAGGTTGAGCGTGCCTCGCTCCAGCTGCGTCATCAGCGAGTCGACCCGCCTGGGCAGTGTGCGGAGGTAGGCCTGCGTGTTCGAGGCCTGCGCCTGCGTGGAGGCGGCGAGGCTCTTGATGCTGAGCATCCGGAGCAGCAGGGTGGGCACCCGGTCGAGGGCCGCACCCATCATGTCGAAGTCGGGCACCAGCACGTGCAGGCAGCCCTCGAGCGTCGCGAAGCTGCGGAACGCCGACGCGAGTGTCGACGGCAGCGCGATGTGGTGCTGGCGGATCACGTCGAGCATGAGGGTGAAGATCGACCCTCCGCTGCCGCCGTTGCGGTGTCGCACGGTGGTCAGCACGATGCCGATGTCGTGGCGGAACGAGTCGATGTCGGCCTCGGGTGGCACGTCGACGATGAGCAGCAGGGCATCCGTCGCCGCGATGTCGTCTTCGTTCGACGCCGCCAGCAGCAGGGTGGCGAGCCGCTCGCGCTGGCTGCGTTCGATGATGCCGATCGCGCCGAAGTCGATGAGGCCGAGGGAGCCGTCTTCGCGCAGGATGACGTTGCCGGGGTGCAGGTCGGCGTGAAAGACGCCGTAGACGAGAATCTGTTCGAGCACCGTGTCCATCAGCCCGGTCGCGAGGGCGTGGCGTTCGTCGTCGCTCAGCAGGGCGAGGCGATCGGATGCCCGGCTGAGGGGTGTGCCGTCGACCAGGTCCATGGTGATCATGCGCTTGCTGCTCGCCTCGGGGTAGACCGTCGGAACAGAGATGCGCACCGCGCCGCTGCCCGCGCTCCGGATGAGGCTCCGCCGATCCGTCTCGGCGATGCGCCGGAGCGTCGAGCGGATCATCTCGGTGTTGCTGTACTCGACGGTGTAGTCGAGCTCGTCGAGCAGCGTCGTGGTGAACCCGCGTGCGACCGACTCTGCGCGCAGGTCACGGCCCTGAATGGTCTGCTCCTCTGCGCGCCGGGCCAGGCGGAGGATGATGTCGACGTCGGCCTCGACCTGCGCCCGTGCGGTGGGCCGCTGCACCTTCACGACCACCTTCTGGCCGTTCAGCAGGGTCGCGGTGTGCACCTGCGCGACGCTCGCAGCCGCCAGCGGGGTGGGCTCGATCGAGGCGAAGACCTGGTCGATGGGGCGCCCGAGTTCGCTTTCGATGGCGCCCCGGATCTCGCCCCAGGGCAGCGTGGTCGCACCCGACTGCAGTGAGGCCAGCGCGCTGAGGTAGGGCTCGGGAATGAGGTCGCGCCGGGTGGAGAGCACCTGGCCGATCTTCACGAAGGTGACGCCCGAGGCGTTGATCGTCTCGACGATCGCGTTCGCCCGCTGCTGCGAGGTGGAGAGATCGGATGATCGGCGGGCCCGCCCCGAGAACACGAACCCTGCACCGTGACGTGACGCGATCTGGAGGATCTGCAGGTACCGCCGGGTGCGCCGCCGCTGGGCGAGGGCGCCGCGGATCACGTCGACGGGGTTCACCAGGGGCCGCGTGGGAAGCAGCACCTCCAGCCCGACGAGCACCGCGACGCCGATGGCGAAGGTCCAGGCGACGCTGACGACGATCACGAGGATGCCGATGAAGGCCGACGACTCGAAGAGGTGGCCGTCGGTCGAGACCGTTCCGGTCTGCCGACCCACCCAGAAGGCGAACGGGAGGCCGGAGATGAAGACCAGCACCCCGACGATGATGCTCCGCGGCCAGCCGACCGGCCCGCCGAGCACCCGGCGACTTACGAGCCCGACGAGGAAGGCCGAGATGATCCCGACGATGACGACGACGACTTCTGCGAGCATGCGACTCCCCTGGGTCTGGATGCACGGCCGGGGCCGGTGGGTGGCTGACGGTGGGCGGCTGACTGTTGGTGGTGGTGAACGTTTGCTGACGGTTGGTCGCGGATGATCGCCGCACGGTGATGCCGCTCATTGTATTGCGAGCGCGCGGTCGGCCGCCGCGCGCGGATGTCGGGGGCTCACCCTACGCTGGCGGAGACAGCAGAGGAGCAGACCGCGTGAATGCAACAGAGCCCGTTTTGCGGGTGAGCGATGAGGCGCTCGCCGACCTCGGCGACCGGCTGAGGCGTACCCGGTGGCCCCAGGAGTGGCCGGCGGAGCGGCCGGCCACTCCTGGGGCCACCGGGTACGCCTCAGC
>NZ_PSTT01000164.1 GCF_002931235.1 Subtercola sp. Z020
GGGCTGTAGTCGATCGCGGCGGCCCGGGAGGCGGACGGCGGGTACGAGGGGACGCGAATCGTCCCAAGATCTGCAGAGCGGGACGGTATGCGTCCCCTCGTACCCGCCGTCCGCCTCCCGGGCCGCCGCGATCGACTACAGCCCGCTCCTCCCGACGACTGCGACTCGCAGATATGAGTCAGCTGGGTGCGACTCACATATGTGAGTCAGGTCGAGTGATCTCACCAGGCGAGGTCCGCGATTCGGCCCACATCCTGGAGCAGGGCAGACTCATCGACGGCCTCACCCAACGCTCGATGGCAGAGCAAGGCGCAGCCGACGCAAGGTCTGGGCGGTCGAGAATGGACAGCCCTCCATTCGGATTACCAGCCTCTGACGTGCTGTGTGACAGTCGTGTGCGTCTCGAGACTCAGATCGAACGATGGGTGACGCTGTCGACGATCGGCGTGCCCAGTTCATCGCTCGGACAGTCGACTGCGAGGCCGCGGGAGACCTTCCACCCAACCCTGGCTAGGCCGGTCGGCCGCGAGGGGGCGCAGATCGTTCCAAGTTCTGCAGAGCGGGACGGTATGCGTCCCCTCGCGAGGGGACGCATACCGTCCCGCTCTGCAGAACTTGGAACGATCTGCGC
>NZ_PSTT01000003.1 GCF_002931235.1 Subtercola sp. Z020
TGTGGGGCAGGGGGGTTTTCGGGGCGGTGGGGGTTGGAAGAAAAACCGGGGGGGGTCTTTTCGAGGGGGGGGGGGGGGGCTGAGGTGTGGGGGGGCGGGTCAGAGGGCTGCGGATGCCCGGGTGTCCGTCATGGCGAGGGCAAGGATCGACTCCTCGGTCGCTTCGGAGCGATCGAGGGTGCCGGTGATACGGCCTCCCGCCATCACGTAGATGCGGTCGGAGAGGCCGAGCACCTCGGGCAGCTCACTGGAGACGACGAGGATGCCGACGCCCTGCTGCGCCAGCTCATCGATGATGGAGTAGATCTCGGCTTTGGCGCCCACATCGACACCACGCGTCGGTTCGTCGAGAACGAGGAGCGCCGGGCTGTGTGCGAGCCAGCGGGCGAGCACGACCTTCTGCTGGTTGCCACCGCTGAGGTTCTTGACGAGCTGTTCGGTGGAGGGGGTGCGGATGCGCAGTTGGTCGACATAGGTCTTGGCCACCGTCTTCTCGCGCTTCTCGCTGACGAAGAACCCGCGGGCGAGTTTCGGCAGAATGGCGAGCACGATGTTGTCGCGAACGGTGCGCTGCATGATGAGCGCTTCGGCCTTCCGTTCCTCGGGCGCGAAGCCGATGCCGGCGGCGATCGAGTCGGCCGGGCTGTGGAACCGCACGGGCTTGCCCTTCACGAGCACCGTTCCGCTGGTCACGGGCAGGTCTCCGACGATCGCCTTCATGAGCTCGCTCCGCCCGGCGCCGACGAGCCCCGCGACGCCGACGACCTCACCGGCCCGCACGGTCAGGTCGATGTTCGAGACATCGTCGGTGCTGACATCCTGCAGCTCGATGACCGGGTCGCCGGCGACCTGGCGTTCGCGGGAGAACAGCTGCGACAGATCGCGGCCGACCATCATCTTGACGAGGTCGTTGTGGTCGGTGTCGGCTCTCGCCTTGGTTCCGACGAGCTTGCCGTCGCGCAGTACGGTGATGCGGTCGGCGAGCCGGAAGATCTCGTTCATGCGGTGCGAGACGTAACCGACGGCCACGCCCTCGGAGCGCAGCGTGTTGATGAGCGCGAACAGCAGCGCGGATTCTTCGTCTCCGAGCGACGAGGTCGGTTCGTCGAAGCAGATCACCCGCGGCTTGTCGATGACGGCACGCATGATCTCGACCACCTGTCGCTGCGCCGCAGAGAGCTGGCTGCCGATCGTCTCGGGTGAGACGATGCGGTCGAAGCCATAGGCGGCGAGGTCGGCCGCGGCCTGTCGCTCGAGCTTGCCGCGGTTGAAGAGCAGGCCCTGGTGCCCGATGGCGCCCACGTAGATGTTCTCGGCGACGGAGACGTGCGGAACGATCTCGGGCTCCTGCGCGATGACCCGCAGCCCGACGGCGCGCGACTGGGCCGGGTCGGTGAAGTTCATCACCTCACCGCCGAGGCGCAGCTCGCCGGAGTCCGGCTGGTAGTCGCCGGTCAGGATCTTCAGCAGCGTGGACTTACCCGCGCCGTTCTCGCCCATGATCGCGGTGACCTCACCGGCGCGCAGTTCGAGGTCGACACCCGTCAACGCCACGACGGGGCCGAAGTGCTTGCCGATCTGGCGGGCGCTCAGCACGACGCCGCCGGGCTCTGTGGGGTTGTCAGTTCGGGTGGTCGCGTTCACGGTGGTTTTCCCGTCGGGTCGAAGAGTGGGGATGGGGCGGTGGGGGAGCACCGGTGCGGTGCTCCCCCCGAGTCGTGCTAGGTGCAGACGACGCCTTCGGCCTGCCAGTTCGACGCGTCGACGATGGCCGTCTTCGCGATCGACTGGGGAGGCAGCGCCGTGCCGTCGCGAACGAGGCCGACCATCGAGGTGAGGGCGGCCTTTCCGACCTCGACACCCGAGATGAACAGGGCGGCCTTGTTGCCGGTGTCCTGCCCGGCGGCCCAGTCCTTGCAGGTCAGGTAGGCGCCGAGTCCGACTCCGATGATGTTGGCCGGGGCCACACCGGAGTTCTGCAGTGCCGTCACGATGCCGGTCTCGGTCTCGTCGTTGCAGCCCCAGACGACCCAGTTCTTCACGCCCGCGTTCGCTGTGATGACCGCGCCCGCCTTGTTCTGGGCGTCGGTCGCCGAGTTGTCGGTGCCGATCTCGACGACGTTCGGGATGTCGCTGCCGATCGCCTTCGTGAACGCGTCTTTCGCGCCGGTCACCCGCTGCGTGCAGGCCGAGAGGTCCTGCTTCGAACCGCTCAGGATGCGGGTGTCTGCTGCCGACCATCCGGCCGCCTTGTATAGCTCAGCCGCCTTCGTGCCGACCGCTTCGCCCATCGCCGTTCCGTCGAAGCCGGCGAACGCTGCCTCGGCGCCGCTGGCATCTTTGATGACATCGTCGGAGGCCATGATCGGGATGCCGGCAGCGGTCGCCGCCTGGATGACCTGCGGGCCGATCTGCTGGTCGGGTACCACGATGATGATGCCGTCGACCTTCTGGGCGATCACGGAATCGACCTCGCTGATCGCCTTGTTGGCGTCGGTGCCGAGGTTGACGACCTTGACGTCGACGTCTCCGAGGGTCTCGGCCGCCTGCTTGGCACCGTTGGCCTCATCGACGAAGTACTGCTGGTCGCCCTGCTTCTGCAGGTAGGCGATGGTGAGCTTTCCGCTCTTCGGCCCGGCGGCGGAGGCGGCGGGCGCCGTCTCCTGGCCCGAGGTGCAGGCCGAGGTGCCGAGGATCAGGGCCAGCGATGCGGCCGCGATCACCACACCCCTGGTGCTTCGGCGGGTGAGGATTCTTCTCATGGTGTGCCCTTTTCTGTGTGTAGTACGGCAGGCGCCGTCGCCTGCCGTGGGAATGGCTGTGGTGCAGCCGGGATGGTCTCGTGGAATGCGTGGTCGACGCGCGCAGAGAACTCCTCGCCGAGCAGCGCGAGTTGCTCGCGCAGAAGGTCGATCTCCCTGTTCCGGAGGGTCTGGGGGTCGTCGGTGAAGAGCAGCATGGTGGGCAGCGAGGTCGCGAAGTAGTCGATGGTCGCGGGCTCGAGCGCGATCTCCGACACGTGCTGCTCGAGGCCGGCGCGAAGCCGGTCGGCCTCCTGCACCTCGCCGAGTCGCAGAAGCGCCAGCACGCTGAAGTACGTCTGGTCGCTGAACGTGCGGGTGCTCATCCCCTGAAAGTCGCCCGTGAACGATGCGGCTCTCTGCCAGGCGTGAACGGCATCCTCTGTGTTTCCCTGGGCGTCGGCCACATCGCCTTTCAGAAGGTGCAGCCGGGCTGAGTTGGCGAGGTCGTGGCGGGCTTCTCCGAGAGAGGCAGGGGTGTGGATGCTGCTCTCGACGTGCATCGCTGCCGAACGCAGGTCGCCCGCCTGTAGAAAAGCGTACGCGAGCGCGACGTTCGCGTTCTCCCACGCGGCGAGTGCACGACCCTCGCCGCCCTCCCAGGGCTGGAAGAGGCGGGTGGAGAGCAGGTGGTGGGCGTCGGCTGCCCTGCCCGTTCGGGTGAGCAGTTCGGCGAAGGCGACGCTCAGGTCGTCGCGCTGCTGAACCAGATCCATCCTCTGTTCGAGAACAGCGACCCGTGCCTGGTCGGACTCGCCGAGGCGCTCGGCCAGCTGATCGTTCTCGAACCAGAGCTTCGCCACACTGGCGGACAGGCCGAGAGCTGATGCGTAGTGCGAGCGGGCGCGGTCTCCGTCGGCCAGAACGTTGTAGGCGGCGATGCCGAGGTTGCGGTGCGCCATCGTCAGCGTCGCAGAGACGGCTGCGTCGGCGTGCGCGCCCTGCTCGCCCGAGGCGATCGCCTGCTCCCAGAAGCCGATCGCCTCGGTGTAGCGGCGCTTGTCGTAGTGCCAGTTGCCGAGCAGCACGGCGGCGAGTTCGTCGAGCGGGTCGGCGGCCAGCGCCTCGCGCAGCACGGCGACGTCTGCGTGCCGCGACGCCTGGCTGTAGCGCCTGTCTGCGTGCCTGGCCGCGGCGCGGGCGGCGGCAGCCTCGTCGGGCCGGCCGCAGAGGTCGAGAACAGACGCCCGGTGGTAGTGCACGAGCGGCTCCACCTGCACCTGGCCGAGGGCGGTGCTCTTCGCGGCGGCAGCGGCGCGGTCGAAGACGTCGAGCGCCTGCTCGGGCGACCCCATCGCCGTGAACTCCAGCGCCACATCGAGCAGTGTCGGGGCATCGGCGGTGTACTCCCGGCCCGACAGGATGCGCGACCACTGGTCGAGCGGGTCGGTGGCCAGCGTGCGGTGCAGCAGTTCGGCGGCCTCGTCGTCTGCGCCCCGTTCCTGCAGCAGGGTCGCGAGCAGTGCGGCGGCCTGCAGATGCTCACCGTCGACGCGGAGCACAGCCCGCGCACTCTGCTCCGCCGCTTGCCGGCGACCGGCACGGGCAGCCAGCTGGGCGAGCGCGAAGGAGGCCGCGACCCGCCATGCGGCGTTCCAGGTGGCCTTCTGCAGGAACTCTTCGGCCTCGGCATCCCGCCCCTGCAACACCAGCACGAGGCCGAGGCGGTAGTGCGCCTCGCCGTCGGCGGGGTTGGGCACCCGTGCGGTGAGCCGGGAGACGGCGCGGCGGAGCAGCACCTCGGCGTCGTCGAACGCCCCCGACCAGGTCAGCCGTTCGGCCAGCGCGACGTTCGACCGGGTGTCGTTCGGGTCGCGACGCAGCGCCTCGCGCCAGTAGGGCTCGGGCAGCCGGGTCGCATGGCGGTACTGGTAGAGGTACTGGCCGATGTAGAAGAGCTCCTCGATCGATGCGACGTCGGCCGGCTGGGGCGGTTCGGTGGCCGACTCCGGGGGAGTCGAGAGCCCGGCGCCCGCGTGGGGCCGGGTGCGGAGCAGTTCCCGCTCGGGGGAGGCGACCACGAGAACCATCGTCTCCGCCGCGTGCACGCCGGGAACGCTCACGGTCTGAAGCAGCGGTGCGCCGGGCTCGAGCGCGGAGGTGCCCGAGTACAGCACCTCGCCGCCGAGGGTCTCGACCCGCACGGCCAGCGTGCTGTGGGGTGCCGTGACAGCGACGCCGACGGTGATCGACGTCGTCCCGGAATCCGGATCGACGGCGGAATCGAGCCGCCCTGCCGCGTCGAGTGTGGCCTGGTCGACCGGCCCGATCCTCTGAATGGGGTACCAGTACTGGCTGAACGTCTTCGTCTCGCCGGGGGCGAGGAACGAGAAGTCCGGCTGGTTGTCGGTGTAGGCGCCCGCCATGAGCTCGACGTAGGGTCCGTCGTCGTCGGTGAGGTTCGCATCCCACGCCCAGCCGAACGGGGCGTTCCCCCACGTCCACTGCTTCTTGCCCGGGGCGATGTGGCGGTCGGCCCAGTGCACGAACCCGGCCTCGCGGCCGTGGTCGTACCCGCCGAAGAAGTCGTCGGAGGTGCGGGTGACCATGTACGACGTGGGCACAGGGATGTTGCGGTACCAGTCGAGCCGGTCGCCGTCGGGGCGTTCCGCGGTTCGGCGGGCCGGATAGTCGACGCCGTAGTACGAGCCGTCCACCTCCGGGAACGTGGCGATCGCCCGCTTGGCGTGATCGGCGACGAACTCCACATCGCGCGGGAAGAACGACTGGTACTCGTCGTCGACCGCCGCAGCGACGTTGGCCCACCACAGGAAGGTCTGGGTCTCGGGGGTGCGGTTGTAGAGCCTGACGCGGGCCTCGATCACGGCGCTGTCGGGGCGCAGGCGGATGCCGTGCATCCCCTTCATTCGGGCGAAGGGATCGTGGTCGGAGCACCAGACGGTGACCGATCCGTCGGCTTCGTGCTCGATCTCGACATCGGTGGGCAGAAAGGTCGCCGGCCGGTGGTGCTGGGGCCAGTTGAACTCCACGCCGCCCGAGATCCACGGGCCGGCGAGGCCGACGAGCGCCGGCTTGATGACGTTGTTGCGATAGAAGAAGTCGTAGTCGGCCACCTTGTCGTAGCCGATATGGATGCGGCCACCGAGCTCGGGCAGCACGACGACCCGCAACCAGCGGTTCTCGAGGTGAACGGCCTGCCATTCGTGAGGCTCTTTGGTCTGGCTGATGCGCTCGTGGAAGGGCAGGGGAAAGACCCGTCCGCTCGACCCCTGGTAGACGCGCTGCTCCAGAAAGGCGGGGAGCTGGTCCGGGTCGCCGGGGAGGTAGGAGTCGATGCTCAGCGGCTCGCTCCAGCAGGCCACCCCGTCGCCTCGGAGCGATTCCGGAACGGGAGGGAGTGCGATCCGGGAAGCGGCCGGAGCCTCGTCATTGAGCATGGAGCAACCGTATGCGCCGACCGGGTCGCCCCGGAATGGCCGATCCCATGGGAAAAATGGACAAAACGACGGTTTGCCCGCAGGATGGGCCCATGGCGATCGCCGAAGGATTCCCGGGCCAGAGGCTGCGCGTTCTGCCGCGGCCGATGATCGTCGAGGCGCTCTCGCAGCCCGGCACCTCCCACCTCGTGGCGACCGACTGCGGCTACTTTCCCGAAGCCCGCGCACACGCCATGTCGCGTCCCGCGCCCATCGACCAGGCCGTGGTGCTGATCTGTACGAGCGGTCGCGGCTGGTGTCGCATCGACGACGCCACCCACAGCGTCGAGCAGAACCAGGTCGTGGTCATCCCTCCCGGCACGTCGCACGCGTACGGAAGCGATTCGGCCGACCCGTGGACGCTCTGGTGGCTGCACGTCGACGGCCGCGATCTGCACGAATTCCTGGTCGCCGCCCGCATGACCGCTTCGGCGCCCGTTCGCACCCTGGCCGACACCTACCGGGTCGTCTCCCTCGTCGAGGAGGTGCTGCAGCAGATGGAACGCGACATCTCGACGGCGAGCCTGCTCGCCGCATCCGGTGCCGCCTGGCACCTGCTCGCGGTGCTCGCCTCGAGCGCGACCTCGGGGCGCTCGCGAATCTCGGTGATCGACGACGCACGGGACTACCTGCGCTCGCACCTCACCGAGCGCATCACCGTGGCGCACCTCGCCGACAGGGCGAAGCTGAGCCCTTCGCACTTCGCGGCTCTGTTCCGGGAGCAGGTCGGCTTTCCCGTTCTGAAGTACCAGACCCAGCTGCGCATGGCGCGGGCCCGCGAACTGCTCGACACCACCGACCTGCCGGTCGCCACGATCGCCAACACGGTCGGCTACCGGGACGAGTTCTACTTCTCGCGGCAGTTCCGCGCGGTGCACGGAACAACCGCGCTGCGCTACCGGGCCCAGCACAAGGGTTAGCGGGCCGGGCCGCCCCTCGGGCCAACGTGCTCAGGCGGCGCCTGCGCCTGCGCCTGCTGCGAGGATGTCCTCTTTCTGGTGGACTGCGGGGGTGGGGCCGGGTAGGCCAAGCTGTGCTCGCGGGTCGCTGTCATCGGGGGCCCGCCAGCGTCGTTCACGCCAGACGGGGGAGGTCTGTCGTGAACGACGCTCCACCCGAACCGTGAGGAACTCTGTGCAGCGCCGTGCCTTTCTTGCCCTGATCGCCGCCGGCGGTGCCACCATCGGCCTCGAGGCCTGCAGTTCGCCGGCCTCCGTCGGCCCTCCGGTCACGGCGGTCGCGGCACCGTCACCCGCCGTGACAGCCACGCCGACGGCGACACCCTCGCCCACCCCGACCCCCACATCCACACCCACACCGACACCCGCGTTCCCGCTGCCGCAGCTGGCGAAGGTGCCGATCCCGGGCGGCGTCATGACAGACCTTCCGGGGGAGGCGAACCTGCTGGCGTGGACGGTCGACGACGGGTCGAACAGCGAGGTCATCCGGCTCTACGCCGAGTTCGCGAAAGCCACGGGCACGCGGCTCACGTTCTTTCTGAACGGGACGTACCCGGGATGGTCCGACCACGCAGACCTGCTGAAGCCCCTCGTGCAGTCGGGGCAGATCCAGCTCGGCAACCACACCTGGTCGCACGCCGACCTCACCTCGCTCAGCGATGTCGAGGCGATCGAGGAGCTGCAGCGCAACCACGACTTCATCGTCGACACCTTCGGAGTCGACCCCCGGCCCTTCTACCGGCCACCGTTCGGCTACCGCGACCACCACACCGACGCGCTCGCGGCCTCGATCGGGTACACCACGCCGGTGCTCTGGTACGGGTCGCTCTCCGACTCGGGCCTGATCACCGAGCAACAGGTCGTCGACTTCGCCACGCAGTGGTTCCTGCCCGCACACATCGTCATCGGTCACCTCAACTACCTGCCGGTCACGAACGTGTTCCCCCAGCTGCACCGCCTCATCATCGACCGCGGCCTCACGACGGTGACCCTGAACGACGTCTTCACCCACTGACATCCGCCGGCCCGCCCGCCCCAACCCTTACGCTCTCTGTCATGGCAGAATCCATCCGCCCCGCCCGGTCGTCTGACCTCGACGCCATCGAGCACATCGAGAACGATGCCGACCAGCTCCTGATCGACGAGCTCGAACCCGACTCGTGGATGGCGGCGCCGTCGGGGGCAGCTCGAGCATCCGAACCCGGCTTTCTGCTCGTCGCCGAACTCGACGACGCCCGCCTCGCCGGCTTCGTGCACGTGCTGGAGGTCGACGGCCTCTGCCACCTCGAGCAGGTATCGGTGGCACGGAACGCAGCGCGACAGGGCTGGGGGAGGAAGCTCGTCGAGGCCGCCAAGCGGGAGGCGGCCTCACGCGGCTACCGCCGGATCTCTCTCCGCACTTATGCGAACGTGCCGTGGAACGCGCCGTTCTACGAGACCGCCGGCTTTGTCGAAGAGGCTCCGCAGACCGCCTTCCACCGCTCGCTCGTCGACGCCGAGGCAGCTGCCGGGCTCGACCGCCTCGGGCCGCGGCTGCAGATGGTCGCGCTCATCGGGCGGGGTAGTCGCCCGCTCTGAGGTCGTCGAGAAGCCGGGGATGCGCGGGCTCCCAGCCGTAGGTCTCGCGCGTCCACGCGCTCGACGCGGGCTGGTCCATCGCGAAGATCTGTCCGAGCGGCCCGAAGGTCTCAGTCGGTACCTGCTCGACGGGCAGCCCGAGCTGCTCGCCGATCACCGTGGCGATCTCGAGCATCGTGTCACCTTCGTCGTTGACAGCGTTCACCGAGAAGCCTGCCTCACCCTCCTCGAGCATGAGCCGGAAGAGCGACGCGGCGTCGCGGCGGTGCACCGCCGGCCAGCGCTGGCTGCCGTCGCCCACGTACGCCGAGACTCCCGAGGCCTGGGCAGCCTGGATCAGGATGCCCGCGAAACCGTAGGCGACGTACCGTTCGTGCACCGACCGGGGGAGCCGCACCGCCGAGGTTCGAACGCCTCGTGACGCCAGGCCCAGGATGCGAGCGGCGTTGATGCCGCGGCCGCCGACCGGACCGGTGGTGGAGAGGGCGTCCTGCTCGGTCGCCACCGCCCCGTCGGAGAAGGTCGTGCCCGACACGATGACGAAGGGCTTTCCCGTGCCGACCAGAGCGCCGCCCATCGCATCCATCGCTGCACCCTCCTCCGCGATGCTGCGTTCCAGATCGGAGAAGTCGTTGCTGAAGGCCAGGTGGATGACGCCGTCCGCCTCGCCGGCCAGGGTGCCCAGCAACGCGGTGTCGCCGAGGTCTCCGCGAACCGCCTCGCCGCCGGCATCCATGACCCGCTGGGCGGATGCCTCGGACCGCGCCAGCCCCACCACCCGGTGACCGTGCGAGACCAACTCTTCGGTGACGGCCCGGCCGATGGTGCCCGGTGCTCCCGTTATGAATACGCGCATGTGCTCAGTCCTTCGCTCGTGGATCGGCGACGTCAAGCCAGCCTGGCGACGTGATGCGATCACTGTCTCATCACCGTAGCACTCCGATGGGACTCATGTCGCATCGTGTAGACTCGACGCATGCCACGCTGGGAGCCCGACGCCCGCGAGCGGTTCGTCTCCGCTGCTCTGCACCTGTTCACCGAGCAGGGGTACGACGAGACGACCGTGGCCCAGATCGCCAGCCGGGCCGGGCTCACCCGGAGCACCTTCTTTCGGTACTTCCCCGACAAGCGCGATGTTCTGGCTGCCGGCCAGGAGACGCTCTCGGCGCTCCTGGCCGCCGGCGTCGCGGCGGCGCCACCGACCGCGTCTCCGCTCGAAGCGGTCGCCGCCGGCCTCACTGCGGCCTCGGCGGCGATGACCCCCTTCAACCGTGACCTCGGGCCCCGGCTCGAGGCGGTCATCGCGACGAGCTCCGAACTGCAGGAGCGTGCCCTGCTGAAGAAGGTGGGCATGGCTGCCGCGCTGGCTGACGCCCTCCGCAGCAGAGGCGTCGCCGACGCTGTCGCCAGCACGGCGGCCGAACTCGGCATCCTCGCCTTCAAGGAGGCCTTCGCCGCCTGGTCCGACGGCGACGGCGACGAGCTCGCCCCGCTGGCCCTGGCCGCTCTCGACAGACTGCGCGAGGCACTCTCCCAGCTCACCTGACCCACCGAACATCCCACTCGACGGGGTGCGTATCGCCGAACGAGACGCCCGCAGGCTCCGAGTACGATGCACAGGCGACCTGAAGGAGCCACGTGCACTCGAGCATCCGATCGGCAGTCAGCAAGGTTCCCCAGGTCACCGCACTGTTCTGGGTGACGAAGGTGTTGACGACCGGAATGGGGGAGACGACCTCCGACTTCGTCGTGACCACGATCGATCCGGTGATCGGGGTGGGTGTCACCTTCGTGCTGCTGGTGGCTGGGTTGATGTTGCAGTTCCGGTCGCCCCGGTACACGCCGTGGGTGTACTGGATGTGCGTCGTTCTCGTCAGCGTGTTCGGCACGATGGCGGCTGATGTGGTGCACGTGCAGTTCGGGGTCGCCTATGCGGTCTCGGCGATCGGTTTCGCCGTGGTTCTCGCCGTGATCTTCGTGGTCTGGCGCCGTGTCGAGGGAACGCTGTCGATCCATGCCGTCGACAGCCCGCGGCGGGAGGTCTTCTACTGGTTGACCGTGCTCACCTCCTTCGCCCTCGGCACCGCGACGGGCGATCTCACCGCCTCCACGCTGGGGCTGGGCTACCTGCCGTCAGGGCTGCTCTTCACCGCCGCGATCCTGATTCCTGCTGCAGCGTACGTCGTCTTCCGTGCGAACGCGGTCGCCACGTTCTGGGCGGCGTACATTCTCACCCGCCCTGTCGGAGCATCGTTCGCAGACTGGCTGGGGGTCGGCCCCGATCGTGGCGGAGTCGGAATCGGAACAGGGCCGGTGAGCCTCGTGCTCGCCCTCGCGATCGCTGCCTGCGTGTTCGCGCTCAGTCGCAGGCACACGGGGACCGGTGCCCGTGTACGCACTCGGCGGGCCGCCCGGCTGCGATAGTGGGAAGACGAGAGAAGGAGTTCGACATGGGGTTCGACCAGCATCACGGGCCGATGGGCCGCAGGCGCTCCTTCGCGCTGTTGGCGGGGCACCGGTGAGCGACAGCCGCCGCCGGGAGATCGGCGACACCGACGAACCGGTCGAAGACGAACTCGCCGAGTCGTTCGACGCCACCATCTCCGAAGGCGCCGAGCGCCTGCACCGCACGTGGCGCGGCATCCTCATCACCGGCTTCTTCGGCGGGCTCGAGGTCGGGCTCGGTGTCATGGCCTATCTGGCGGTGCTGCACCAGACCGGTGACCATCTGCTCGCCGGGCTCGCCTTCAGCGCCGGGCTCATCGCGCTGTTCCTCGCGCACAGCGAACTGTTCACCGAGAACTTCCTGATGCCCGTCGCCGCCGTCGTCGCCCGCGAAGGGAACGTGGGGCAGCTCGCCAAGCTCTGGGGAGGCACCCTCGTCACGAACCTGCTCGGCGGGTGGATTCTGATGTGGCTGGTCGTTCAGGCGTTCCCGCAGTGGCACGACACGCTCATCGAGTCCGCGCTGCACTACACCGACGCGCCGTTCGGGCTGCAGAGCGTCGTGCTCGCGGTTCTGGGCGGCAGCACGATCACCCTGATGACCCGCATGCAGCAGGGCACCGAGTCCGACCCGGCGAAGATCGTCGCCACCGTCATCGGCGGGTTCCTGCTCGCCGGGCTGCAGCTGTTCCATTCGATTCTCGACTCGCTCCTCATCTTCGGGGCGATCCAGGCCGGCGGGCCGATCAGCTACCTCGACTGGCTGGGATGGTTCGGCTACACCCTGCTGTTCAACATGCTGGGCGGCCTGGTGCTCGTCACCGCCCTGCGTCTGCTGCGCACCAAGGAACTCTTCAGCTCCCGCGCCGACAGCAACCGGCGCCGTCCGAGCGGCGACGCAGACAAGACGGGCGAAGGCGCTGCCGACGGCCCCACCGCGGGCGCTGCCGACGGCGACGTCGCAGACGGCTCCGAGGGTCCGTAGACTCGCGTGAGACAGCGGGGATGCAGATGACGGCAACAGGCACGGTCGAGCCAGAGCTCAGGCGCATCATCGCCGACCGCGACGTCTCCACGCTCTTCCAGCCGATCGTCGACCTCCGCACCGGGCAGCTCGTGGCCTACGAGGCCCTGAGTCGGGGCCCGGCAGGGTCGCCGCTGGAGATGCCCGACGCCCTCTTCCCGAGCGCCGCCGAGAGTGCCCTGACCGTGCAACTGGATCGGGCCTGCATCGAGGCGTCGCTCCGCGCCGCGACCGGCCACGGTCTGACGGCGCCGTTCTCGCTGTTCCTCAACGTCGAGGCCGAGACCATCCGGCACCTGGGGTCGACCCCGCCGAGCTGGCCGGTCGTGATCGAAGTCACCGAACGCAACCTGATGACCGACCCGGGAGAGCTGCTGCGCTCCGTTGCGGCCCTCCGGGCGGCCGGGATGCTGATCGCGATGGACGACGTCGGGTCGGATCCCGCCTCGCTGGCGCTGATGCCCCTGCTGCAGCCCGACATCATCAAGCTCGACATGAGCCTGTTGCGGAACAGGCCGAGCCAGAACGCGGCCCGGGTGATGGATGCCGTCAGCACCTACGCCGAACACTTCCCCACAGTGGTTCTGGCGGAGGGTGTGGAGACCGCCAAAGACCTCGTCAAAGCCCGGGCGCTGGGAGCGACGCTCGGCCAGGGCTGGTATTTCGGCCGCCCCCTCCCGCAGCCGGATGCGGCGTCGGTGCGCCCTCCTTTCCGTGCTCCGACGAGCCGGCCGCTCGCTGCGACACCGTTCGCGGTGGCGGCGGCCGAACGCCTTCCGACCCCGTCGAACAAACTGCTGCTGATCGAAGTGAGCAAGTTCCTCGAGGCCTCGGCGCTCGACTGCGACGAGACGACCCTGGTCTTCTCGACCTTCCAGCAGAACGCGAACTTCAACGCCCGGATGCTCGGCCGCTACACCATGCTCGCGTCGCGCGCCGGCCTGGTCGCCGCGTTCGTGCAGGCCGATACCGAGCAGGAGGCCGGTCTGGGATCGGTGCGCGACGTTCGGATGGTCACGTTCGAGAGCGACGACGCGCTCGCCGCCGAGTGGTCGGTGATCGTGCTCAACTCGCGCTACTGCGCGATGCTCTCCGCCCGCGAGACGCCCGACGCGGGCGATGCGCCCGACGCCCGCGAGACGGGGGACTCGTTCGAGTACATCCTCACCCACGACCGCGGCCTCGTCACCCGCGCCGCCATCGCGCTCGCCGGCCGCCTCTGACGCCTCAGCGGCCGCGGCGCGGCATCCACCCCGGGTGAGCGAAGAGCACCTGGCGGGGGTCAGGGCCCGCCGAGCCAGTGGTCGATGCGGTGGTGGTCGGGCGTGAAGCCGTGCGCCACGCCCCAGAGCACAGCCTGCGTGCGACTCTCGACGTCGATCTTGCGGTAGATGCTGCGGATGTACGACTTCACCGTGTTCGGGCTCAGATAGGTGAGGGTCGCGACGTCGGCGTTGTTCTTGCCCTGGGTGATGAGCGCCAGAATCTCCGACTCGCGGTCGGTGAACCCTTCGTGGCGGCCCGGCCAGTCGAGCCCGAGCGCGCTGCCGGCCCGTTTCGGCGCCGAGCTGATGATGGTCTCGCCGGCGTGCACCGACTCGAGGGCAGCCACCAGTTCGCGCGCGGGCAGCGTCTTCGACAGGTAGCCGTGGATGCCCTGCTGCTGGGCGCTCTGCACCAGCTCGGGCTGGAAGTTCCAGGTGTAGACGACCACCTTGCTGGCCCGGGGGTTGCGAACGAGTTCGGCGAGCTCCTGCTGGTCGGATTCCGGCTGCGCGAAGGAGTCGTAGAGAACGATGTCCACCTCGTCGCTGAGCTGGGTCTGAGCGTCGATCTCGCAGACCAGCACGCGGTCGCGGTAGCGATCGAACATGTGCGCGAGGCCGGCGAGCACGACGTCGTAATCGTCGACGAGCGCGATGCGAAGCGGTGCGCTGCCTGTCTTCGCGTTCACGGTCATGTGTCGAAAGTACACCACCGCACCGAACCAGATACCACCCCTAGGGGTGTCCCGCGACACCTCTGGGGCTGCTTAGCTGACACCAGTCGCCCACTCCGGGGCGGCAGGCACGCCTCGCGTGACCAGAACAAAGGATGCACCCATGCTCGGTCTCATCATCAGCCTCATCGTCGTCGGCCTGATCGCCGGCGCACTCGCCCGGCTCATCGTTCCCGGCAAGCAGAACATCTCGATCGTCATGACCATCGTGCTCGGCATCGTCGGATCGTTCGTCGGCGGATTCCTCGGATTCCTGCTCTTCCAGCACGACCCGATGGACGGCTTCTTTCAGCCTGCAGGCATCATCGGCTCGATCATCGGTGCGATCATCGTGCTCGTCATCTACACCAGCGTTACCGGTCGCCGCTCGGTCAACCGCTGATCGGCATCCAGAGCGAACGGCTCTGACGCCAGCCCTGTCACCGTGACCGTCGCCATATCGTACGCTCGGAGGAGCCCGACGCGTGCGGGATGGTCGACACGGGTCACGAAGACCGGGATGGGCAGGGGTTCGCTGTGCTGAAGGTGCTCAGCTACAACTTGTGGCACGGTCGTGCCCAGCGCGAACTGGAGTCGCTCATCACGACGCACTCGCCCGACGTGCTCTGCGTTCAGGAGGCCTACTCCTCGAGCCTGCCGAACCGGCTCGGTGACCTGGTGCTGGCCTCCGGTACGACCGGCAACCGTCTGGCTGTGGCGCTCTACGTGCGCTCGGAGCGCTTCGTGGTCGAGGCGTCGGGCAAGGTCAGGCTCTCCCTCTCGCGGCACGATCGACTCGTCGGCGGCACCGAACACCGACTGGTGACCGCACGGGTCAACGACAGGCAGACCGGGCGGCGCCTCGTGCTCGGGTCGTTCCACGGCACGCCGTTCACCGATTCCAACGCGTTCCGGCGCCTGCAGGTCGACGACGCGCACGAGGCGCTTCGCAGACTCGGGCCGGGCCTGCCCACGGTGATGGCCGGCGACTACAACCATCCCGTTCTGCTCAGCATGCTCCGTCGCCACCTGAAGCGCCGCGGTTTCACGGTCGCGCGCACGGCCACCAGTACGTTTCACAAGAACCGCAGCCTGGTGCGCGGCAAGTTCGATCTCGCGACCATCTCCGGGCTCGACGTCAGCCGCGCCGATGTGCTCGCCCGCGGGGCTTCCGACCATCGCCCCGTGCTCTTCACCTTCGAGTACTCCGGATGAGCCAGCAGCAGTAGCACGAAAGCGGAACCGGGGGATGCCTGCTGCTACGTCGCGGCCGGCGGATCGGGTATGGCGGCCAGGGCGAGGCGGGCGATCGCCGCGACGTCTGACGGGGAGCCGCCGTCGCGCGCGCATCCGGACATGCCCCGCATCACAGCCATCAGGAACGACGCCAGCTCGTGCGGTCGAATGGTCGGCGGCAGGTCTCCGTCAGAGACCCCCTGCTCGATGCGGCGCGTCAGCCGGGCGTTCACGGCCTCCCGCTGGGCCGCGAGGCGCGGTTCGGTCAGCATGAGGCAGCCGAGCGGGGTGCCCGTGTCGGTGTGGGCCCGGGCGGTCTCGCTCAGCATCACGGTGATGGCCTCGCGCGCGGTGGGACGGGCGGCGGCGGAGTCGACGCCCTCGCAGATCCGGTCGAAGTACAGCGTCGACGCCTCGTCGAACAGCGTGCTCTTGTCGCCGAACGCCGCGTAGAGGCTCGGCGGCGTCACACCCATCGCCGAGGTGAGCATCGAGATGCTCGTCTCGTCGTAGCCGACGCGCCAGAAGAGCTCGACGGCGGCGGCCAGCGCCTCATCACGATCGAAACTCCGGGGTCTGCCAGCCATGCTCCCAGCATACCGTAGCGCTCGCTACGGAATGTGATACGTTTCAGACTGCAATCCATAGTGAACGCTACAGAAAGAGAATCCCATGCAGTTGAAGAACGCCGTCGTGCTGGTGACCGGAGCCAATCGCGGCATCGGCAGAGAATTCGTCGCACAGCTCCAGGCGCGGGGGGCTGCAAAGATCTATGCGGCCTCGCGTACCCCGATCGAGCTCGATGTGGCCGGCGTCGAGCCGATCTCGCTCGACATCACCGACCCCGCACAGGTGCGAGCCGTCGCCGAGAAGGCCGGCGACGTGCAGGTTCTGATCAACAACGCGGGCATCTCGACGGGCACATCGCTCGTCTCGGGCGACGTTGCCGACATCAGGCGGGAGATGGAGACGAACTTCTTCGGCCCCCTGCTCATGACGCAGGCCTTCGCCCCCATCCTGAAGGCCAACGGCGGTGGCGCCATCCTGAACGTCGTCTCGGCTCTCTCCTGGTTCACCATGCCGGGCGCCGGTGCCTACGCAGCGTCGAAGGCAGCGGCCTGGCAGCTCACCGACAGCACGCGCCTCGAACTCGCCGACCAGGGCACCCACGTCGTCGGCGTGCACATGGGCCTCGTCGACACCGACATGGCCGCAGGGATGCAGGCGCCGAAGCTCTCGCCGACCGCACTGGCTGTCGCCGGTCTGGATGCCATCGAGTCAGGCCTCGATGAGGTGCTGGCAGACGACTGGGCGCGTCTGGTGAAGTCCGGGCTGCCGCTCGGCCCCACCGAACGCTATGCGCAGCTGTTCTCCGCCCTGTCGGCGAGCTGACCGGGCCCGGCGTCTCGGCCGCTACCTGCGATAGGCACTGAGATCGCAGGTGTGGATGGCGGAGGCGTCGGAGAGGAGGCGGTAGTCGTAGGCCGCGCAGTCCCGGAAGGGTGCGATGCTCACGGCCCGGCTCGAACGCTGGAGCTCACCCTTCGACGGGCCGTCGGAGCCGATCCCGGCGCGGTGCACCATCCATTCGATGTCCCTGGCCTCGTCGGAGAGGTACCGCATCACGGCCTCGTTGTCTTCGTGTTGGCCGATGTAGCTGCGGGCGATGGTGTTCCTGATCGCCCAGAGGGTCGGTGACAGTCGCCGGTTCGGTGGGGCGCTCAGCCCGCCCGCCTGGTAGAGGAATCGCGACACCCCGCTGCGTCGCATCGCCGGCACGAGCTTCTGCACGAACGCCGTGTTGATCTTCTGCGTCTTCTGCTGCGCCGCGTCGCCGAGGAGCGAGACGACGAAATCGGCACCGTCGAGCAGCCGGTCGAGGTCGGGCGAGTCGGTGATCGAGCCCTGGTGGATCTCGAGGTTCGGGGTCGTTCCGTCGAGCTTCCCCGGGTTGCGGGCGAGAACCCGCACCCGGTGCCCGTCGCTCAGGGCGCGCGCGGTGAAGTGCTTTCCGGTCTGGCCGGTCGCACCGAACACGAGGTAGGTCTTCTGGGCGTTCACTGGTCTCGGCTCTCTGCGGGGATGGTGACGACGATCTTGGCTGCGGAGACGCCTGCACGAAGGGTCGCGAGAGCGTCGGGAATGTGCTGCAGCCCGGCGCCTGTGACGCGCGGTTCGGGTGCCGGCCGGAACCCACCGCCGGCGAGGGCTGCCGGCAGGTAGTCCCGGAAGATGGCCGGCCCGACCTCCGTCTGCACGGGGGTTCCGCCCCAGATGCTGCTGATCCGGATGCCGCGGGTGCGGGCCATGACGGACCGGATCCGGGTGAGCGGGTCGGGGTACGCCGACGCGATGCGCTTCGAGCCGATGGTTCGGCGCACGATGCGGAGGGCGTGGCCGAGTGCGCCGCTTCCGATGGCCAGCGTGCCGGCGAGGTGGCGGCCCGCCAGAGCCTCGACGATCTGCTGGTCGACGTCGCGGTCGGCGTAGTCGAAGACCGCCTCCGCCCCGAGGGAACGCACGTAGTCGTGATTGCGGCGGCCGGCCGTGGCGATCACACTGAAACCGCTCGCTCGGGCGAGTTGCACGGCGTTGCTGCCGACGCTCGTCGAGCCGCCCCAGACGATGACGACCTCCCGGCGCGCCACAGGCGACGAGGTGGGGAGGGGCAGCGCGAGCTGGTCCTTCTCGTAGAGGCCTGCCGCTGCGGTCGACACGCCGAGTGGGAGAACGGCGGCCTGCTCGAACGTCACGGCGTCGGGCAGTTCTGCGCACACGCGTTCGAGCACCGTCACATACCGCTGGAAGCCGCCTTCCTCCGGGCTGTTCCGCAGTCGCTCCTGACCGGCGGCGAACCCGACGACCCGGTCGCCCACCGCGAACCGCGTCACCCCGGGACCGACCGCCGAGACCACGCCGGCGACATCGGAACCGAGCACCGTCGGGAATCGCACCCACGGTGTCACCAGTCGACGAAGCGGGCCCGTAATCGCGTCGACGGGGTTGACCGCCACGGCCCGCACGCCGATGACGACCTCGCCGGTCGCTGGTGTCGGCCGCACCGAGCTCCGCACCTCGAACCGCCCACCGCTGTCGAGAAGCCAGAGCGCCTCGTTCGTACCGCTCACGATCGCACCGGTGTCTTCGTTCGGCTGGTGCTGGTGGGTGATCCCATTGTCGACTCCTCATCGTCATGACATTTCGTGTCATCCTATCTGATGTCACGTCGTGTCATGGCATACACTGGGCAGATGCGATGGGCTCCGGATGCACGCGGCCGACTCCAGGGAGCGGCCCTCGACCTGTTCTCCGAGCAGGGCTACGCGGCCACGACCGTTCCGCAGATCACGGCACGCGCAGGGCTCACGACCCGCACGTTCTTCCGTCATTTCGCCGACAAGCGCGAAGTGATCTTCGGAGGCGACGAGATCCCGGAGCGGGCGGCCCGCATGATCGCCGCCGCCCCCGCCGAGCTCGCCCACATGGAGGTCATCCGCCTCGTTCTGCACCGCGTCGCGCAGGAGCAGTTCGAGGGGCACCATGAGCAGACAGCAGAGATCCGCACCCTGATCCATGCGAACGACTCCCTGCGAGACCGGGATGCTCGCAAACGCGACGACATGGTGCGCGCCGTCCGCGCCGCCTTCATCGAGCGCGGCGAGCCCCCGCTCACCGCCACCGTCGTCGCCGAACTCGGCATCCTCGTCTTCCAGGTCTCCCTCGACGAATGGGCCGCCGACCCCGACGCCCCACCGATGACGGCTGTCATCGACGCGGTGATGCACCGCCTTGGCGACCTCTCGCTCTCCCTCCGCCCGAGCGCTGCCGAGCCCCTCGGCTGAACCCGCTCGGAAAACCAGGAGAATCAGGGCAGCGGCGAATCGAGCCCGCCGAGCGTCGGCGCGATCTCCGCCGGGTCGAGTGCGAAGTAGCGAATCGAGCCGCGACCATCGCTCACGATGAGATCCCAGACGCCGGGATGCGCGATGACGGTGGCGGTGACACTGCCGCGGGTGAAGACGCGTACGGTTCGGAGCGCGATGTCCGAATGATCCGTCCAGCCGGTCAGCGCCTCCTCGCCGGCGAACCGGGGGAGTCCGTACGCCTCCCCGCCGTCGACGACCGGCGGTCCGGGAGTCAGTTCGGGGGCTTCGCCGGGACCGACCAGGAAATAGCCGAGGAACGTCACGCCCTCCGACGTCGCGTCGAACCGGTCGATCAGAACATGCGCGGGTTCGTAGAAGACGTCGCCCGCGCGAAGAACCGTCGAGGGTGCGCCGTCGACCTGGAAGTGAACAGAACCGGCCTCGATGGCTCCAAACACAGCCCCATTGTGATGGTGCGGCCCGCCCGCGACATCCGGTGCCAGCGTGATGCGCCGCACCTGCACGCCTCCGATGGCCCTCACGGGGAGCGGTTGCTGCAGGAGGGAGACTCTCACGACGGGTTCGGTCATCTGTCGATTCTCTCCGCCACGGGGCTAGAACTCGTCAGGCCAGCCGTCGATCAGCCAGGATTCCTCCGACGCAGTGATCTGCGGCCGCACCGAGCTCAACCGCTCGAAGGTCACGGTCGTGCCCGGCGTGATGAGAACGTCGGCCTCGGGAGCGCTGATGGGCCGGAGATGTACGTACCCCCCGCCGGCGCGGGTGGCATCGAGAATCTGGTCGGAGACGGTGGTGGCGTGCTCGTCGGTGAGCACGAACTCACGGACGTTCACTGACAGGCGGCAGGGCACGACTCTCCAATGGTTGGGTGACCCTGACCCTACGGCGGAGTACGAGGGTGGCGACACCGGGTTGACGCCGAGGCTTCGGTGTGTCGACGGCCAGGCGGGGCGCGTCGATTCGTCAGCGGCGAGCTGCCGCCACCGGCACGGGCTCGGGTACGACACGCAGCCCGTCGCCGCTGTTGGCCGTATCCATCATCGCCTCGATCCAGGCCCGGTTGAGCGGGATGCGCTCGGCGCTGTCGAACGCGAACTGGATCTCGATGGCCGGATGCAACCACACGCTGCAACGGGCCTCCCCACGGCCCGACTCGTGCTCCCAGCTGAACATGAACTTCTCATCGCGGCGGAGTTTCGAGACGATGACCGTTCGCACGTGCGCCAGGCACCGATCGTCGAAGGTGGCTGAGGTTCCGTTCGAACCGTAGAAGAGCTTTCCCATGGAAGGAATCATCTCAGATGCGGGCGGTCTGCGTTGGGTGCTTACCCACCCCACGGCCGAGCCGTTTCTTCGGGCCGCCGGCGGCGCACGGTGACAGAAACGAGGGCGCCGAGCACCAGGGCCGCCCCGATCGCCTGGCCGACAGTGAACTGCTGGGCGAGCACCAGCCAGCCGAGCAGAGTCGCGACGAGGGGGCTGAGAAAGCCGAGAAAGGCAGTCGTGACCGTGGGGAGGCGACGAAGGCCAGCGAACCAGAGGGCGTAGGCGATCGCGCCGCCGATGATGCCGAGGTACGCGAACCCCGCGATGTTGGTCAAGGTGAGCTGTTCGGGCAGCCCCTCCACGAGGAGGAGAACGGGCACGATCAGCAGCCCGCCCCACACGAGTTGCCAGGCCGTCGACACGAGCGGAGGGATGGTCGTCGCCCAGCGCTTGCTGAGCACGATCCCGAAGGCCATCGAGCACGTTCCGCCGAGCGCCGCCGCGATTCCCACGGGGTCGAGCGCGGCACGCGCCTGCAGAACGAGCAGGGCGACTCCTCCGAGCCCGACGACCCCCGCGATCAGCGCGCTGGGGCGGAGGCGTTCGCCGACGAGGCGCACCGCGATGGTCTGCACGATGAGCGGCTGTACGGCACCCAGGGTCGCGGCGACCCCGCCCGGAAGGTGGTACGCCGCGACGAAGAGAAGGGGGAAGAACACGCCGATGTTCAGCGCGCCGAGCACCAGCGATCGCCACCACCACGAACCGTGCGGCAGCGTGCGGGTGACGAGCAGCAGAAGCATCCCCGCCGGCAGCGCCCGCAGCACTCCGGCCAGAAGCGGAGAGTCGGCCGGAAGCAGCGTCGAGGTGACGAGATAGGTCGTTCCCCAGAGGGCAGGGGCGAGCGCGGTGCGCGGGACGATCAGATGGTTAAGCACTTAGGCATCTTATCTAAGCGCTTAGTCATCGTCTAGGCTGGCCCCATGATCGCGATCGATGACATCCTCTCGGCCTGGAATCGCGAGCGACCCGATGTGGATGTCTCGCCGATGGCCACCGTCGGCCGGCTGTCCCGCGTCGCCGTCGCCCTCGACGCCCAGCTCGCTGCCGACTACGCGAAATGGAACCTCGACGGGGGGTCATTCGACGTGCTCTTCACGCTGCTGCGCGCCGGGGTGCCGCACGCGCTGTCGCCGACCGAGCTGGCCGCGTCGAGCATGGTGAGCACCGCCGCCGTCGCCCAGCGCCTCAATCGCCTGGTCGAGGCCGGGCTGGTGAGCCGTGAACCGAACCCTGTCGACGGTCGCGGCCGCATCGTCACGCTGACGGCCCAGGGCAAGAAGCTCGCGAACCGCGCCCTGCCCTCGCACATCGCCGCTGAGGAGAACTTCCTCGCGGCACTGGATGCGACAGAGCGAACGCAGCTCAACGCCCTGCTCGACCGCCTGCTTCGGGGGGCGGCGCCCTCCCCCGTCCCCTCCGCGACACCCGCCCCCGCGGCGACCTCCTAGACCGGTCGCCCTCTTCGACGACCCGACTCCGCCGCAGACCGTCACCGACGAGGCATCCACCGTTCAGGCCGTGCTCGACGACACTGACGGAGTCGCCGGCGTCACCGTCAGTGTGCGCCCGGCCGGATACGGTGACGGGGGATCGGATGACAGCCGCACCTCATGGCGCATCTCCGCCGCAGTGACGGCGGAGCCCGGCGTCGGCGCCGACACAGTCCGCACCGCTGCGAAGACTCTGCAGAGGGAGCTTGACGCGGCTGATCACGTCGCGATCACCACGGCGGTTCTCACCCTCACCGGCGATGGGTACGCCGACACGACGTTCGACCTCGACGACCGAGACGCCAGCACCACGACACCGGCTCTCGTCGAGGCTGGCCTTCTGCTGAGGGCGGTGCCCGGGGCGCATTCTGTCGACATGTCGCTCACCGCACCGCCGAGTGTCACGATCGCTTCACCGGGCGAGTGGGCCAGCACCGCGCGTTCCCTCCGGGCGCTGCCCGCATTCGGAACCGGTGCCCTCGAGTCCGTAACCCTGAACACCTCGGATCCCGTGGGTGGCGACCTGGTTCTCAGCACCATCGTCGTCGACGAGACGGCGCCGGATGAAGGCACTCTGACCGGGCTCGCGGCCATCGCCGGTCAACCCGGTGTGGCGTCCTTCTCGTACGATCCCCTCCGCCCCCGTGGCTCGGGAGGCGACTGGCGCCCCACCATCGCCGTCAGCGCGACCGAGTCCGCCGCGAAGAATGTGGTCGCGCGGCTACTCTCGGCCTTTTCTGCCGACGCCGACGCTGCTCCTGCCGCGGGCGCGCCACGAGCGGCGTACACGGTCTTCTCGCAGGCAGACGAGACCGGGTCGCCCATCGACGGCTATCTCGGGCTGCCCCACGGAGCCCCGGAACCGGATGACCTGGCGCCCGTACCCGGGCCGGAACTCGACCCCGCGATCCGGGCGTCAGTCTGTGCGAGGAATGAGGATCTCGTTCGTGCGATCCTCGACGAAGCCGGCGACCTCGCCGGCATCCACGGCACGCCGGTCATCGAGTCGTCGGCCTGTGGTGCGGGATCGGGAACCCAGGTGCAGGGCAGCGTCACCATTCCGATCTTCGACATCGCCGACACCGCAGACCCGGCCTGCAACAGCATCGTCGCATCCTGGAACAGTCAGGGCTACACCGGCAAGGATCGTGCGGGCCCCCTCGAACTGCGCACCGGAGGCCCGCTGAAACTCCTCGCCATCAGCGGCGGACCGCGCGGAATCAGCATCACCGCGACCTCCTACTGACCCGTCGCGACTCTGCCGGCACGCAGTCTGTCAACACGCTCACCATTTCGCCGCGAAAGGCGGGATGCCGTGCCGATACGTTGGCACAATGAAACCTCGTCTTCTTGCAGCCGTGACCCTGTCGGCTGTCGCCGTCGCGACGCTGGCGGGATGTTCGAGTTCCGGCCAGGGTGCGATCGCCACGGCATCCGCGTCTCAGCAGACGAGCGTGCTCACCACCGCATCGTTCCCTTCGGTGGTCGGCGACGCTGTCGGGGCGGCCCGATCCGCCCACGTCGACATGACCATCACGGCCTCGGGAAACACGATCACGGCCGACGGCGACGTCTCGTACGGAGACGCCACGTCGGGCACGGTGATGGCCATGACGATGAACCTGCCGACGATGTCGAACGTCGACATGAGGTTCGTCGGAGGCAAGATCTACATCGACCTCGGGGCGCAGACGCAGAACAAGTACGTCGCCATCGATCCGGCGAACGGTTCGAACGCCATCTCGAAGAGCTTTGCGAGCATCGCCGACAGCGCCGACCCGGGAAAGGCCTTCAACCTCGTGAAGTCAGCGATCAGTTCGGTCACGGTTGCCGGGGCACCCGTCACCCTCGACGGAGTCGAGGCCACTCCGTACACCGTGTCGCTCATGACCTCCGGACTTCTCTCGGCGCTCGGTCTGCCGACCACCGCGACGTCGACCCTGCCGCCCCAGATCGACTACACGTACTGGATCGGCCCCGACAACCTCATTCGAAAAGAGACCTTCACTCTCGCCGGCACGTCTGAAGAACTCGACTACAGCAAATGGGGTGAGCCCGTCTCCGTGCAGGCACCCGACCCGGGCCAGATAACCCAGATGGCCGGTCTCTAGCCGCCACCGGCTGCATCGGCCACCTGACCGCGCCTCAGAGCCGGCACTCGTCGGCCCTGCCTAGTTCTCCGCTCTCCCGGCCTCCGCGCGGCGCGCGGGAGCCTGCGGGTCGGCGCTCCAGGCGACACCGAGGGCGAACAGCGTCGAGACGCCGTAGTGCTCCATCGCGGCTGCGACGCGCCGGCGCCCCGTTCGCGGGTTGATGCCGAGGCGCCGGGAGGCGGTGTCGAGGGTCACGCCCTGCCGCATGAGTGTCAGCAGGGGGCTCCAGACCGTGTCGACGTCCTCGGCCGGGTCTGCCCGCTGCCAGAGCGATTCGAAGTACGACAGGGCCATCGCCCCGAGAGCCGCGCTCTGCACTCCGAGCGCCCCCGTGGGCAGGCCCTCACCCCACGCGAAGGGCACGCCGAGAAAGTCGCCATCGACCCAGAACCAGCTCGCGGGGGAGTCCAGCAGGCGAAACTGCACGCCGGATCGGCGGTAGTAATCCATCCGGGCCTGAACGAGCGCGTCGTCGGCCGCGCCGGTCGGGATGATGACGCGCACGGCGTCTTTTGCGGCCAGGGCTCGGCCGAACCGCTCGGCGCGGTCGGGTTCACTGAGCGAGAACCTGTCGACGTCGGGCAGTACTCCGTTCAGGGTGCCCGTGCCCTGGCGTGCCATCTCGTACCAGACATCTTCGCTGGCGTAGCGCCCGTGACGCCTGACCATCGGGAGGGTCTCGGTCGTGGCCTCGCCGACAGACCAGTGTCGCAGCATTTCGGGGAGATCGTCGACGGTCTCATCCATCTGGCTCAGCGCCCGGAGCGAGTCGCGTCTGAGCTCGGCCGAACGCTGCGAGATGAACCCGGCCACCCAGACCGACGGGTTCACGTAGGTGAGATCGTCGCCCTCACCGCCGAGCATCCCTCGCGCGCGAAGGTCGTGCACCGTGGCGCGCGTCTCTAGCACGCTGAGATGCGTCAGCGTGCCCATCTCGTCGACGGTCGCGGGGCGCCCTCGGTAGATAGCGGCCAGAACATCATCGAGCATGTTCTGCCCTCGAGAGTATCACCTGACCAGCGTACATTTCGGCGCACCGTTCACCCGCTCCGCACAGGTCACTGGCGTCTCGCAGTTCATCGGCGTCGCGCAGTTCATCGGCTTCGGGGAAGGGGAGTGGATGCCGCGCGCCGCGCGGTCGCGGAGCGGTCAGCCGGCCGCGACGAAGACGACGACCTCCCGGTTGGTGCGGTCGTAGACGAACTGCAGTGCTGCGGGAGCCGGGAAGGCCGACCGCAGCTCGTCGGGGGAGCCTTCGGCATCGGGCCTGAACTGCACGATCGCCGGGAACCCTCCCGCGGCGCACCCGCCGACCGCCTGGCCGGAGAACGAATCCGAGGTGGCGGCCACCATGTTCGCTTCGCTGTAGATGCTGAGGCAGTCGTCGTTCTCGTCGCTGCTCATCGCGAAGAACCCCGTTCTGCTCACGACCGCCCGCAGCCCGTGGAACTGCTCGAAACCGAACACGTCGTCGGTCCCGGCGAAGAAGGCGGGGGTCGTGAAGTCGCTGTCGAGAGACAGCCGCGCCACCTGTCTGGCGCCGGCCTGGAACGGATCGACCTGCACCCGTGGAACGAGGATGACCGCCGCCAGCACGCTCGTCGCGACGAGTGTCGCGCCGACACCGATGAGCACGCTCGACCGACGAGCCCGGCGCGTGGCCCGGTAGAGCCTCAGCGGCCGGCTAGGGGCCTGCTCGACCGGGTCGGTTCGCGGGTCGGTGTCGGCCGCGGTGGGCGGTGCGGGATGCTCGGCTACCGCGAGCGGTGTCGCTTCGGGCTGGGGCGGCGCCTGGGCGAGCTTCTTCGCCCCCTCGAGGTCTCGAAGTCGGCGCCAGGCGACGGGATCGTCGTGCAGGTCGGGAGCTGGGCCGTACGCCCTCCTGCGGAGGGCCTCGATCTCCTCATCGTTCGCCTCCACCGACTCTCCCCCTCCCAGACGTCCTGCCGACGAGTCTACGGAGGCCTCGCGGAGCATCCGCGAGGCGGGTCTTCTGCGCGACAGGTCTTAGGTCTTCCCCGAGTTCACCGCGCGGCAGTGACCCCGTCATCTGCTGTTCGCCTGACGAGGGCAGGCTGAACCCTATGATGAAGTCCGCTCCACGCCCGCTCGCTCTCGCCGCCGCATCCGCTCTCGTGCTCGTCGGTCTGTTCGCCGTTCCGGCTGCTGCCACTGCCGCCGCTGATCCGGCACCCGCCTCGCTGCGCATCAACGAGATCGAGACCGACGGCAGCCCCGACTGGGTCGAGCTGATCAACATCGGCGCCGAGTCGCTCGACGTCTCGGGCTACAAGCTCACCGGTCGCGCGAACGAGGTCACGATGACCCTGCCGAGCGACACGGTCATCGGTGCGGGCGCCGTGTACGTGGCCGAGGGCGGCGACTTCAAGCTGAAGAAGAACGACCTGCTGAGCCTGTACGCCGCAGACGGAGCGACGCTGCTCGACTCCTACGAGTGGGGCGACGCGCACCTCGACACCTTCGGCCGCGAGCCGAACGGTACCGGCGACTTCGTGCAGCAGGCCGCGCCCTCGAAGGGCGAGCTCAACCCCGAGCCGAGCTCCGACCCCACCGACCCCACCGACCCGACCGACCCCACCGACCCGGGCGACGCGTGGAAGTCGATCACGCTGAACGAGATCACCTCGGCGAACGACGACCCCCACCACGACGCCTTTGAGCTCGCGAACACGGGCGATGTGGATGTCGACGTGGCCGGCTGGCAGCAGACCGACAGCAGCAGCAACCCGGCTCCGATCGATGCGCCGAACGGCACCGTCGTGCCCGCCCACGGCTACCTCGAGCTGCTCTCGAACCAGGGGCTGAGCTCGGGCGGAGACTCGGTCAAGCTCTACCTCGCCGACGGTTCCACCATCGTCGACACCGCCAGCTGGGGCGACAACGACGCGCAACCCGGATCGTGGTCGCGCTGCGCCGACGCCACCGGAACCTGGGTGCACACCGCCGAAGCCAGCTGGGGCGCGTCGAACGCCGCCGCCTGCGCCGGCCAGATCATCCCGCCGAGCACGCCCGTCGACCCGGTCGACTGCCAGACCGAGCTGCCCTCGGGCAGCGGCCCGGCGATCGCCGGCGGCCTGGCGTGGCCCGGCAGCCAGACCGCGACCGTCTCCGACGAGGAGTGCGAGTTCGTGACGCCTCTCTCGGGTCAGGATGTCTCGGGCCTCGACATCGACCCGAGCGCACCGAGGGTGATGTGGGCCGTGAAGAACAAGAGCCACCTCTACCGGCTCGTCAAGACGGATGCCGGTCTCTGGGTTCCCGACACCGCGAACGACTGGGCTGCCGGGAAGGTGCTCGTGTTCCCGGATGGCGGCGGCCAGCCCGACTCGGAGGGTGTGACCGTCGGCCCCGACGGTTCGCTCTACGTCACCACCGAGCGCGACAACGCGGCCAGCGGCATCCCGCTCGACAGCGTGCTGCGCTTCGACCCGAGCGAAGCCGGAACGACCCTGCACCCCACCGCGCAGTGGGTGCTCACGGCTGACCTCTCCGACGTGATCAGCACCGAGGGGAGCGCCGACGCCAACCTGGGCTTCGAGGGCATCACGTGGGTTCCCGACGCGTACCTCACCGCGAATGCCTTCGTCGACCAGAGCACTGGCTCGGCCTACGATCCCACCGACTACCCCGATCACGGCACGGGCCTCTACTTCGCCGCGCTGGAGAAGAACGGCCACCTCTACGCGTACGCCCTGAACGCCGACGGCACCTTCCACCGGGTCGGTTCGGTCGACACCGGCCTGCCGATGGTGCAGGAGACGCAGTGGGATGCCGACCTGCAGCGCATCTGGGCCGTGGCCGACAATTCCTCGGCCGGTTCGGCGACCCTGCTGAAGATCAGTGCCGACGGCGCGATCGTGGTCGACCGCATCTACGACCGGCCGACCGGTCTGCCCGACAACAACAACGAGGGCTTCGCCGTCGCGCCGAGTTCGACCTGCGTCGACGGTGTCAGGGAGGTCATCCGCTCCGACGACGGCAACAACGGCGGTCACTCGCTCTGGTCGGGCACCCTCTCGTGCGACCTCGCGCTCGGCGCGCAGGGACCGGTGCCGCCGGTCGACCCGCAGCCCGGTACGCCGACGCCGACCCCCACGCCCACGCCCGGCCCCTCGACCCCGGCGGGTGGCGGGTCGACCCCGCCGGGCGCCGGTTCCGCCCCGGCGGGCAACGGATCGGCCCCCGCTGGCACCGGCTCGTCACCGGCCGGCCTCGCCTCGACCGGTACGGCGCCGCTGCCCTGGCTCGCGTTCGGAGCCGCGCTGATGCTGCTCGGCGCCGCCACCGCGCTGCTCCGCCGCTCTCGCCGCCGAGCCTGAGCGTCAGGCTGTCGGCGAGGCCAGCCGCCGAGCCGCATCGACGACGAACCGGCGTCGCCGGTCGCGTTCCCGCAGGTCGTCTGGTGCGGCACCGGTGACCATCTCGGCGAGCTGGGGCACGGTCTGCCACCACGCGGCGAGGGCGATCAGTGCGAACACGAGATGCGCCGGGTCGAGGTCGGCGTCGAGGCGGCCCTCCAGCTGGGCGGCGGCGAAACGGGAGACCTTCTCGCGGTAGTGCGCTGTGCGCCCTAGAGCGTCAACGGGCGGGCCGCCCTGCAGCCCCTCCCATTGCAGGAGGCGGCCGAGCTCGGGATGGGCGGCGTGGTAGTCATAGGTCGCACCGGCGAACTCGCCGATGTCTGACAGGCTCACCCCGGTGAGCGCCACGGCAGACGCGAGGCGCTCCAATTCGGTGGCCAGCACCAGCTCCCAGAGAGCTCTCTTGTCGCCGAAGTAGCTGTACAGCCGCTCCTTGTTCACTCCGGCGCGCTCGGCGATGGATCCCACGGTCGTTCCGTCGAGGCCCCGGGCGGCGAACTCCGCCAGCGCCGCCTCGCGGAGTCTGCGGCGCGTTCCTTCGGTATCCCATGCCATGCAAGACAGGTTACCAACGCTGCGGTTGGAATCAGCTTCGTGGGGAGTAAGGTACCAGCTACCAACTACATCGTTGGAGTTGGAGAAAAGGTGGAATCCACATGGAACAGACGGATCGTCTCGCTGCAGAATCCCGCTCGCCCGAGCCCGGCACGGTTGCCTTGGTCACGGGGGCCAACAGCGGCATCGGGTTCGCCGTCGCTCGGCAACTGCTCGAACACGGGGTGACCGTGTGGATCGGTTCGCGCGATCTCGCCAACGGCGAGCGTGCCGCCAGCGACCTCGGCCCGGCCGCGCATGCCGTGCAGCTCGACGTCACCGACCCGTCATCCGTGGCAGCGGCGGCAGCGACAGTCGGCCGGCTCGACATTCTTGTGAACAACGCGGGCGTGAACCCCGGCGGCGAAGACATCACCGCCACATCGCTCGAGCAACTGCGCGCCGCCTATGAGACCAACGTCTTCGGCCTCATCGGCGTGACACAGGGCTTCCTCCCTGCGCTGCGACGCTCGACCCACCCCCGCATCGTCAACGTGTCGAGCGGCACCGGCTCTCTGGCCTGGAACAGTGGCCCCAACCCGCAGTTCGACTGGGAACGCGTACAGGGCGGCGGACTCGCCTACCGCAGCTCGAAGACCGCCGTCAACGCCGTCACCCTGCTCACCGCTCAGGCGCTCGGCAGCGCCTTCAAGGTCAACGCCCTCGCCCCGGGCCTTCGCCGCACCAACCTCGTCGCCGGTATGACCGTCGGGGGAGACCCGACAGAGGCGGCCACAGGCGTCGTTCGCCTCGCGCTCCTCCCCGACGACGGGCCCACGGGAGCACTCTGGTCCTGGGATGGCACCCGCGCACCCTGGTGACCCCGTTCACCTCGCTGCCGATCGCCACGAAGGCGATGAGCGGTCACGGGGCCGGACGGGAGAAGAGGTTGACGAGGTTGCCGTCGGGGTCGCGAAAGAGTGTCGACCGGTTTCCCCACGGCATGGTCGTCGGCGGCAGCACGATGTCGTCGAGCACATTCTGCAGGCGTGCGAATTCTGCGTCGACGTCGGTCACGACGAACTCGATGATGATCGAATCGTTGCTGGCCGGACGCGGCGCGGAGTCGCCGAGCATCGCGACGGTCTCGGTGCTCGCGACCGCGACCGCCACTTCGCCCGCGGCCGTTCGCAGTTCGGCGAACACCGGCGCAGGCCGCGTGGCCGTGATTACCAGCACCCGCTCGTAGAAGCGGGTGAGCCGGTCTACGTCGTTCGTGATGATGCGGATCGATGCGAGGTTCATGGTCTTCCCTTCCGTCTGGCCGCGCGGCCAGACGACTCCATGGTGCACCCACCCGGCGACACCGTCGTGTCGGTGTTTACCGCGGGTTCTCACCCAGCCCGACCGCGCGCATCCGCCCCTCGACGATGCCGAGATCAGAGGCTTCGAGCGGTCGACGGGGTGAGCGCTCTGCGAGCGGTTCCGCTTGGGCGATGCGGTCGCCGCGGAACGCCCGCAGACCATCTCGAAGCCGGCACCACCCGATCAGGTACCAGGTGCCACCCTTGCCGACGAACCCCATCGGCTCGACATCCCGCACGGTCGCCGCTCCCTCGCGATCGAGGTACGAGAGGCGCAGAACCCGGCCCGTTCGCAGGGCGGCGGCCAGGTTGTCGGTCGCGCCGCCCGATCCGTCGTCTTCGAGAAGGTGGATGCGGGTGGCGAGCTCTGCTGTCTGCGTGAGGCTCCGAGCATCCAAGACCGCCACGATCTTTCGCAGGGCGGATGTCGCGGAGGCGCCGAATGGGCTCGTCGTGAGCGTGCCGAGAGCGACCGTCACGGCGAGGGCTTCATCGACCGTGAAGCCGAGAGGCGCGAGTGTGTGCGCCGCGTTGAGGCAGTAGCCGCCGGTGCGGCCCGGTTCCGCCCAGATCGGCACCCCATTCTGCTGCAGCGCCGACAGGTCGCGTTCGATGGTTCGCGAACTGACGCCGAACCGCTCGGCGAGCCACCGGGCACTCCTCGGCCGAGGCGACACGGCGCGCAGCTCCTCGACGAGTGCGTAGAGCCGGTCGGTTCGAGTCACCCCTCGACACTAGCTCTGCGAGGCGTGGCCTCGGCCCCGGGCGGTGTCGACGAGATCGGCGTGCCTGTCCCTGGCGGGGTCTGTTTCGCTGTCTCCGGCTGCGCATACGGTGAGGGTCAGCTGCTTCAAGCCCGGGAGGAGTCCGATGGCAACCACCGTCTCGCCGACGTCGTCGGCGTCAGCGTGGGCGCCGATGGCCATCTCGGCCTTCCGCGTGCTGTGGTTCGCCCAGCTCGGCAGCAACATCGGCACCTGGATGCAGACCGTCGGGGCGCAGTGGTATCTCGTCGATGCCGCCGCCGGCGCGACGGTCATCGCTCTCGTGCAGACGGCGAGCCTTGCACCGGCGATGCTGTTCTCGTTGCCCGCAGGCGTGCTGGCCGATTCCCTCGATCGCCGCAAACTGCTCATCTGGGGCTCCGCCGTCAGCGCCGTCATCGCCGGGGCGCTCACCGTGATCGCCGCACTGAACGCGCTCACGCCGTGGACGATCCTCGCGTTCACCTTCTTCCTCGGCGCGACGTCGACACTGACCTCACCGGCCTGGCAGGCGATCCAACCCGAACTCGTGCCCCGCGCCCTCATCGGCGCCTCCTCCGCCCTCGGTGGGGTGACGGTCAACGGGGCCCGGGCCGTGGGGCCTGCGCTCGCCGGGGTGATTCTGTCGCTGGCCGGAGCCCCCGTCGTCTTCGGCATCAACGCCCTCAGTTTCGTCGGCGCCGTGATCGCACTGTGGTGGTGGAAACGGCCACCGCAGCCCGGGCTCGCAGACCGGGAGGCTTTCGCGCCGGCCCTCCGCGCGGGGGTGCGGTACGTGGCATCCGCCCATCTCATTCGCCGGATACTGCTCCGCTCGGCCCTCTTCGCCCTGCCCGCGAGTGCGCTGTGGGCGCTTCTGCCGGTCACGGCCAGCCGGCTCTCGCTGAGCTCCAGCGGGTACGGGCTCCTCCTCGGCGCGCTCGGCGTGGGTGCGGTCGTGGGCATCTTCCTGCTGCCGGTGGCCCGCCGGCGGCTCTCCGACAACGTGGTGATCGCCATCAGTGCGGTGCTCTTCGCCGTCGGCACGGTGGCCGCCGCCTTCCTCCCGTTCGTCCCCACGCTGGTGCTGCTGGTGCTGGCCGGGTTGGCGTGGATCGGCACTCTCACCGTGCTGAACGCAGCCCTGCAACTCACCCTTCCGCAGTGGGTGCGCTCGCGCGGAGCATCCGTCTACATCCTGGTGTTCATGGGAACCATGGCCGTCGGTTCGCTGGGCTGGGGCCTCGTGGCGCAGCCGTTCGGAGCATCCGCTGCGCTGGCGGCAGCTGCCGTGCTGCTGCTCGTGGTGGCGTCGAGTGTGCGTCTGCTGCCGCTCCTGGCCGGCACGGGCACGGTGGACCGAACGGTCACGGCGACCTGGGCCACGCCTGCCCTGGTGTTCGATCCGGATCCGACCGACGGCCCCGTGCTCATCCAGATCTCGTATACCGTGCCGGCGGAATCCGTCTCCGACTTTCGCACTGCGATGAGACTCGTCGAGGGGTCGCGCCGGCGCACCGGCGGGTACCGGTGGGGTCTCTTCCGGAGCGGCGACGACCAGAACCTCCTCATGGAATCGTTCATGGTCGCGTCGTGGGGGGAGTACCGCCGGCAGCAGACGCAGCGGCTGACGGGCCGCGATCGCGAGATGCGGGCGGCGGCTCTCACCCACGTTTCAGGCCAACCGACCGAGGAGCACTACTTTGTCTGACGCCACGTCTGCGGTTCCCCCGCGTGACGCCCACGAGAGCCCGGGCGTGGCCGGGGCAGAGTTCACCGGCGTCGGGAACGTCTTCTACTTCATCGACGACCTGGATGCTGCCGTCGAGTGGTACACGGCCAGGCTGCAGAGGCAGCCCGTGCAGCGGGGAGGCGCTCTCGTCGCGTTCGATCTGAACGGCACGAGACTCACTCTACACCGCTCAGACGACTTCAACACGCCGGGGCCCGCCGGAACGAGCCCGTACTGGACCGTCCCCGATGTCGACAGGTTCGTCGAGGAGTGGACGGCGAACGGTGCGGTCGCCCACCGCGGCCCGAAGACCGTGTTCACCGGCGAGCGGCTCTGCCAACTGCGGGACCCGTTCGGCAACCTCTTCTCCGTGAGGGAGGCGCCGAAGGGTGCCTAGTGGTTGCTGCCCGGGGCGTGGACCGTGCGGCGACCGATCAGCCACTTGCCTTCCGTTCTCGGGAAACGAGACACGGTCCGTCGAAGCCTGCATCATTCGTCGGGAGACGGTGCGACAGACTTCTGCGATCGTGACCCGGGCGACGTTCTCCGGCTGACTGGGGCCGCTGGCGCGGGCGCGTCATCGTGAGGGGCGAACAGTCGCGGATAGAGCAGGGCGGCTATCGCCGCGCCCAGCAGAGGGAAGACGATGAAGACCCACAGCTGCGCGAGCCAGTGCGGCCCGCCGAAGGCAGCCGTTGCGAGCGAGCGGGCAGGGTTCAGCGATGCGTTGTCGATGGGCAGCGCGACGAACAACATGACCGTGAGAGTGAGCCCGATGACCAGCGGCGCCACGGGCGTGCCTTTGGTGGGGTGTGTGGTTGCGAGCACGACGAGAACGAGGATGGCGGTGGCGACCGTCTCGACGGCGGCGACCGGGAGCAGACCGTAGAGTCCGGGCGATTGGCCGTCGAATCCGTTCGAGGCGAAGCCGGCAGCGACCGCCTTGCCGACGGTGTCGCCGGGGGCGCCGGAGACCAGGCCGAAGACGGCGGCTGCCCCCGCGAGGCCGCCGAGGGCCTGGGAGAGAACGTAGAGGGGCACGAGTCGCCAGGGGAGTCGACGAGCGATGGCTGTTCCGAGTGTGACCGCTGGGTTGAAGTGGCCGCCCGAGACGGGGCCGAACGCGAACCCGCCCGCGGTGACGGCGAGGCCGAGGGCGAGTGCGACGCCGAGCAGGCCGGTTCCGGGTTGCGGGGCACGCCCGTTGTCGTCTGGTGAGGTCAGCAGGGCCGCACCTATCAGCCCGAAGACAAGCAGGAACGTGCCGGCGAATTCGGCGGCGGATCGCGACGAACGTCGCGACTGTGCGGGGAACGGATGTTGCTGCGGATTCGTCATGCGCCACTCACACTCTGCGCTTCGCGCCAGAACTCCTGCATGGTTCCCTGCGAATCCTCCGTTTTCACCAGCTGGGGAGCAGAACTCCCGATGGTGAAGATCTTCGCGACCCGTTCCCTGCCGTAGCGGGCGGAATAGCGCACCACCTCGGCGCCGCCGACAGAATGCCCGATCAGGATGAGGTCGTTCAGATCGAGGGTCAGAACCAGTTCGTTCAGATCGGCGGCGTAGGTGTCCACGGTGTTGTCGTCGGAGGTATTCGACGATCGACCGTGCCCCCGGCGGTCGTACGCGACAGCCCGGAAGCCGGCGTCGGCTATCAGCGTGAGCTCGCGGGACCAGGCATCCGAGCACAACGGCCAGCCGTGGCTGAGAAGAACGGGCTGACCGTCGCCCTGGTCGGTGTAGTAGAGCTCCGTGCCGTCGCGGGTCGTGATGTAGGGCATGCGTTCTCCTCCACGGTTCAGGGCGATCAGTTCCCCGACCGTACGGGCGCGGCGACGACGTTGCCTACGACCATGCGTCCATACCTCGTACAACCATTGTCGAAGGCCGGGCCACTGGGGTCAGAGCCGGCCCTTCGTCTGCCAGAGGCGCATCAGTTTCAGACAGAGGTGCAGAGTGCTCCGCGCTATCCCGTCATCGAGAGCGGCCTTCACGACAGGCGGCATGTTCTCGAGCCGGTAGTAGAGGGTGGTTCGGTGGATGTGCAGAAGGTCGCAGGCTTCCTTCACCTGGGAGCGCACGTCGAGGTAGGTCTCGACCGTCGACCTCTGCGTCGTATCGCCGTCGACGCAGAGCGCGTACGCCGCCGGCGAGAACAGGGCGATCTGCGTCGTGTCCGCCAACACCGACGACAGCATCAACCAGGTTCCGAGCTCGCTGATGTCGGCGACCCCGTCGAGATCGGGGAGGAGGAGCGCCGTCTCGGCGGCGGTCACGGCCTGCTCGACGGCGGTGTGCAGATCGTCGGAATGGCGCTGTTGCCGCGCGGTGCCGATGGCGCAGATCGGGACAGAGTGGTCCCGGGCCTCCGCTCGGATGTCGTCGAGCACAGGCCCCGTGTCGGGTGCGCGCACGACGAAGAGCTGGGTGGTGCCGCGTTCCCCGAGATAGAAGATCCCCTTGGTGCGGCGGGCATCCAAATACCGTCCGAAGGCCACCCTCTGGATGGCACCGACGTCCGGATCGACCCTGACGGCGATCACGAGAGTGCCGTCGCCTCGTTCCAGCCAGAGGTTCGAGACGGCGTCGCTGAACGCCCGTCGGGAGACGGCAGCGTCGGTGGCGAGCAGTCGGCCCATCACCGCGATCCGCGCTGATCCTCCTGCACCGGGGGACTGGCGGGACAGTTCCTCCTTCGTGAGGAGAACCGCTGCGTCGATGGCGCTGAAATGAGCGGGTGTCAGAGGTGGTAGCCCGCCCGTGATGAGCCACATGATCGCGAGAGGGCCGCCTTCGTCTCGGATGGGGATCGCCAGCCGATCGAGCGCATTCAGTTCACTCATGTCGACGTGCACTGGCTGCCGTGCCTGGGCGATCTGCAGCCGTTCGACCAATGCACGGGCTTCAGGGGGAGTCTTTCGCTGCAGGAGACTCGCTGCCCGAAGGGCGTCGATCACCTCGCCCTGAGCGCTCGCCGCAATCGGCCGGTAGCGCAGGTCGTTGATGACGACTGATCGACCGAGAACCGTGGCGAGCTCATCGACGATGTCCTGAACGTTCATGATGAGGCTCACGTTAGGTGCAGGGATGCGGTGGGCGCGTAGCCCTTTCACACCCACCCACTGCAGCGCTCAGCGCTCGGGTGACGACGAGACCGTGATGTTCGACAAAGTGCGCAACCGGTTCCGCATCCGGTTCAGTGACGACTCGAATCCGTCTGCGTAGGTTCGGGGCAACAGGGGCGAAGCCGGCGCCCCTTCGACCAAGGAGAAACGGATGCCCGCGATCGAACAGCCCCGAAGCGCCAACCACGTTCTGGACATCGTGTCCTCTGCCGGAGTCCCGTACATCTTCGGTATACCGGGAGCGAAGGTCGACGCCATCTTCGATGCGACCAACGACGAGGGTCCCGAGCTCATCGTGTGCAGGCACGAACAGAACGCAGCATTCATGGCCGCTGCGGTCGGTCGACTGACCGGGGTGCCCGGAGTGGTACTCGTCACCTCCGGCCCCGGCACCACGAATCTCGCGACCGGCCTCCTCACCGCCAACACCGAGCAGGATCCGGTCGTGGCCCTCTGCGGCGCCGTTCAGCTGTCCGACCGCCTGAAGCGCACCCACCAGTCCATGGATGCGGCCGCCTTCCTCGCGACCGTCACGAAGTCGACCGTCGAGTCGACCGACCCCGACGACGTGTCCGAAGCCGTCGTCAACGCCTTCCGAGCTGCGACCACCGAGCCCAAGGGTGCCGCGGCCGTGGTTCTCTCCGCCAGCGTCATGGCGGCAGCGACCACCGCCGTCTCTGCCGGGGGCAGGGCACTGGCCGTGCCGAAACTGGGGCCCGCCGCCCCGGCCGACGTCGACGCCGCCGCCGGCCTCATCCGAACCGCCGAGCGACCCGTTCTGCTCGTCGGTCTGCGTGGCGCCGACATCGACAGCACTCGCGCTCTGCGTGCGCTGATCAGCGAGACCGAACTGCCGGTGATCGAGACATTCCAGGCCGCAGGCCTCATCTCTCGCGAGCTCGAAGACCACTACCTCGGTCGCGTCGGACTCTTCAAGAACCAGCCCGCCGACATCACGCTCAACGAATCCGATCTCGTGATCGCAGTGGGATACGACGCCGTCGAATACGACCCCGTCATCTGGAACTCCGACGTCGAGCGCCGGGTCATCCACATCGATTCTGTGCCCGCGGCGTACGACAACCACTACCGCCCCACCCTCGAACTGCGGGGTGACGTCGCCTCGACCGTCGACGCACTCCGACCCGCGATCTCCGGCCTGAAGCTCTCCGAGGCTGCTGCCGCCAGCGCGGCGAAGCGCCGCCAGGACCTCGCCGGCATCGACGACGCCGCCCGAACGGCCGACGCTGCGCCGGGCCTTGTCGACCCTGCGCGCCTCGTGCTCCTGATGCGCGACATTCTCGACGACGACGCGACGGTCGCCTGCGACATCGGCTCGAACTACATCTTCATGGCCCGCCACTTCCGCGTGTACGAGCCGCGTCACCTCCTGTTCTCCAACGGGCAGCAGACGCTCGGCGTGTCGCTTCCCTGGGGCATCGCTTCCGCTCTCGTGCGGCCCGGCACCCAGGTCGTGTCGGTGTCGGGCGACGGCGGGTTCCTGTTCTCAGCCCAGGAGCTCGAGACCGCCAAGCGGCTCGGGGTCTCGTTCACGCACATCATCATGCGCGACAACACCTACAACATGGTGGCCTTCCAGGAGCAGCTGAAGTACGGCCGCACCTCGGGCATCCAACTCGGCGACTACGACTCCGTCGCCTTCGCCGAGGCGTTCGGAGCGAAGGGCCGCCGCGTCACCGGGTACGAGGAATTCGAGTCGGCCCTGCGTGCATCCCTCGCCGAAGACGGGGTCTCCATCATCGATGTCGCCGTCGACTACAGCCGCAATGGCGACATCGCCGCCCACCTCGACGAGGAGTCCTTCGAATGAGTGCATCGGTCGACACCGGGGACGACTACACCGTCTACCAGACCTCGACGATGGCGGCGCTGCTCACCGGACTCTACGACGGCGACGTCACCGTGCAGCAGCTCCTCACCCACGGCGACTTCGGGGTGGGTACGTTCAATCATCTCGATGGCGAAATGATCGTACTCGAGGGGGTCTGCTACCACCTGCGGAACGACGGCAGCGTGCGGATCGCTTCGGGAACGGATAAGACCCCCTTCGCAGCGGTCACGCACTTCAGGAGCGCCCGAGGGTTCGACATCACCGAACCTGTCACCCTGGCGCAGCTCACGAAGCAGATCGACGACGTGACCGGCGGCGACAACCTCCCGGTCGCCGTGCGGATCGACGGAACGTTCTCGGGCCTGAAGACCCGCACAGTGGGGGAGCAGCAGAAGCCCTACCCCCCACTGACGGATGCTTCGGCGCACGAGACCATCAACACACTCGAGACCACGCAGGGCACCGTGGCCGGATTCCGCACACCTCAGTTCGAGGCTGCGATCTCGGTCGCGGGCTACCACCTGCACTACGTCGACGACGCCCGGGCGCATGGCGGCCACGTGCTCGACCTCACCGTTGCGGCGGGCCGCGTCTCGATCGCCCCGATCACACAGTTGCGGCTCGTGCTGCCCGACACCCCGGAGTACCGAAAAGCCGACATCGACCTCGCCGACCTGGCCCAGCAGGAGCAGCGAGCCGAAGGTACCACCTCCTGAGCAGGGCTCAGAGACCCTCCAGTGACAAGCATGATGAAAGGAACCGATGTCCACCGTCGCAGAGACGATCGTCGCCACTCTCCGAGCGAATGACGTTCAACGGATCTACGGTCTGCCTGGCGATTCCCTGAACGGGTTCACTGATGCGTTGCGCAGAGACGGCACCATCAGCTGGGTCCACGTGCGGCACGAGGAGGCCGCCGCCTTCGCCGCCGCCGCGGCCGCAGAGCTCACCGGCGACCTGGCCGTGTGCGCGGGCAGTTGCGGCCCGGGCAACCTGCATCTGATCAACGGCCTGTACGACGCGAACCGATCGCGTGTTCCGGTGCTGGCGATCGCGGCGCACATCCCGACCGCCGAGATCGGTTCCGGCTACTTCCAGGAGACCCACCCGCAGGAGTTCTTTCGCGAGTGTTCCGTTTTCGTCGAGTACGTTGCCGACAGAACGCAGATGCCCCGGCTCCTCGAGATCGCGATGCGCGCAGCCGTGGAGAAGAGGGGCGTCGCGGTGCTCGTCATCCCCGGTGATGTTCTGCTCGCCGAGGCAGAACACCCCCGCACCGTTCTGATCGAGCAGGCTCTGCCTCGTATCATCCCGTCAGCAGACGAGCTTCAGCGAACCGCCGACCTGCTCAATCACGCAGGCAGGGTGACGATTCTGGCGGGCGCAGGAGTTCAGGGGGCTCATGACGAGGTCGTTGCTTTCGCTGAGCGCCTGCAGGCGCCGATCGTGCACACCCTCCGCGGCAAGGAGCACATCGAGTGGGACAACCCCTACGACGTCGGCATGACGGGGCTTCTCGGCTTCACCTCCGGCTATCGGGCGATGGAGGATGCGGACGTCGTCCTCATGCTCGGCACGGACTTTCCGTACCAGCAGTTCTACCCCGCTCGGGCGAAACACATCCAGGTCGACATCCGTGGTGAACAGCTCGGCAAGCGGCACCCGGTCGACATCGGCCTGGTCGGAACCGTGAAGGACACGGCCCTGGCCCTGATTCCGCTGCTGGAGGGTTCACGACACAGTCACCACCTCGAAGAGGCCCGAAAGCACTACGGCAAGACCCGCGAGAAGCTCGACGACCTGGCCGTGCCCTCCTCGCGGCAGAAGCCGTTGCATCCGCAGTACATCGCCCGGGTGCTCGACCGTCTCGCCGACGACGACGCGATCTTCATCCCTGACGTCGGCTCTCCCGTGATCTGGGCGGCTCGCTATCTGCGGATGAATGGGAGGCGGCGCCTGATCGGTTCTTTCGTTCACGGTTCGATGGCGAACGCGGTCTCGCATGCGATCGGTGCCCAGACGGCCTTCCCTGATCGACAGATCGTCGCGATGGCCGGCGACGGCGGCCTGACGATGATGCTCGGTGAACTGATCACGATTGTGCAGAACAACTTGCCGGTGAAGATCGTGGTGTTCGACAACTCGTCGTTGAATTTCGTCGAGTTGGAGATGAAGGCGGCGGGCTTCGTGTCTTTCGGCACCGAGCTGAAGAACCCCGACTTCGCAGCCGTTGCCGAAGCCATCGGCATCGCGGGTTTTCGGGTCGACCACTCCGATGAACTCGAGGATGCACTGGCGAAGGCTCTCGCCCACGACGGGCCGGCTCTGGTGTCGGTGCGCTCCGACCGCCAGGAACTCTCGATGCCGCCCAACGTGACGCTGGAGCAGGCGAAGGGTTTCACGCTCTACGCCATCCGCACCGTTCTGAGCGGCCGTGGAGACGAGCTGCTCGACCTGGCGTCGACCAACTTCCGCCAGTTCATCTGAGACCCGGGGAACACTGAAGAGCGCTGTTCGCGATCGGCACCTCGCTCAGCGTGACGCTGTGCTGGGCCAGCCGGCGAGGGGACCGCGAACGGCTCGGCCGGTCACCCGGTTCGTGCGGAAGTGTTCGAGCACGTCGAATGCGGGAGTACCCGGTTCGGCGGGCAGTACCACCATGAAGAACCCATCCGGGATGTCGAGCGCCACACTCGTGAACTCCACCGGCCCGAATCCGTCCACTCCGATCCAGGTCGGTCCCGACGTGTGCGGGCGTGCGTCATGCTCGGCCCAGAGTTGCCGGAAGTATTCGCTGGTGCTCGAGAGCTGACTGACGATCTGTTGGAACCGAGGATGCCCGGGGTCGCCGTGGAAGCGGAGTGCAGCAACAGCTCGCCGCGCGATCTCCTGCCAGTTCTCGGACGCCTGCTGAAGTTCCCGGGGGACGGCGAAGGTCGTCAGGAGGATGTTGTCTCCCCACATCGCATAGTGCGGGAGCAGGAAGTCCGCCATCTCGTTGATGGCGACGATGTCCTGATTGCTGTCGAAGACGAACACGGGCTGTTGCACGTTGGCCTTGAGCAGAGAGAGCACGATGTCGCTCACCGGTCGCGCCTCCCACGATTGCGCCGGCAGGGTCGCGGTCGGCCGGGCGAGCCGGTAGAAGTAGTTGCGCAGGTGGTCGTCGAGGTCGAGAGCCCGCGCGAGAGAGGCCAGTACCTGGTCGGAGATGCGCTGACCTCTGCCCTGCTCGATCTTGATGTAGTAGTCCGCACTGATGCTCGCGAGCTCGGCGAGCTCATCCCGCCGGAGGCCGCTCACCCGCCTTCTCTCGCTCGGGTAGCCGAGCTCTGCCGGGTCCAGCAGGGAGCGACGCATCCGGAGGAACTGCGCGATCGTCTCCGAACCGGAGGTCATCGAACGGCCCCTACCCGAGCGAGTGGCGGGGTGTGGATGCGCGACACCGTTCTCTGCGCAGGCGTCATGGTGCGGAAGGGCTGTCGAGGGTGACGGTGCCGTCGATGATCTGCGCCTGCAGGGCGTCGATCTCGCTCTGCAGGGCAGGGTCGACCCTGTCGGCGAAGTCGTGGAAGGGAGAGATCGCGACTCCCTTGTTGGCGAGCGTACCGACGAACGGGGCGTTGTCGAAGGTGCCCGCCGCGTCGTCTTCGATCACCGACGAGATCGAGAGGGGCATGTCGCGGGCGATCGAGGTCAGGAACAGGTCTGCATCTGTCGGGTCGGAGACCGCCATGTCGGTGTCGACGCCGAGCAGCGCCTCGCCTTTTCCCGAGTCGCGGATGGCGGCGACCGTGCCCTGGTAGATGGGCCCGCCGACGGGCAGGATCAGGTCGGCACCCTGCTCGATGAAGCCCTGGCTGAGCACCTTTGCGGCATTGGTGTCGGTGAAGTTGCCCGTGAAGCTGCCCTGCTGCGTGTCGAAGTTCCACCCGAGGAGCTTCACGTCGGCGCTCTTGTCGGCGTTGTACTTGGCGACGCCGAGAGCGAACCCGTCCATGTACAGCGTCACGGGCGGAATCTGTGCCCCGCCGTAGGTCGCCACGATGCCCGACTTCGAGTAGCTGGCCGCCGCGTACCCCACGAGGTAACCGGACTGAGAGGTGTCGAAGACGATCGACTTCACATTCGGCAGGCTGATGGAGGTGTCGTCGATCATCAGGAAGTTCACGCCGGGGTTCGCTGTTGCGGCCGCCTTCGTCGCATCGGCGAGCAGGTAACCGGTCGCGACGATGGTCGTGCAGCCCTGGGCGACGAGACTGTCCATGTTGGGCTGGTAGTCGCTCTCGCCTTCCGACTGCACCTTCACGTAGTCGACACCGAGAGCGGTCGCCGCATCGGTCACGCCCTGCAGGCCGAGCGAGTTGAACGACTTGTCGTCGAACCCGCCCGAGTCGGAGACGATGCATGGCTTGAAACCGTTCGAGACGGGGAGCGCCGTACCGCCGGCGGAGGCGGGGCCGGTCGTGTTCGACGAGGCGGGGGCCGAAGCGCAGCCGGCGAGAAGCAGGGAGACGGCAGCGAGGGTGGCGGCTCCGGCGGTGAGACGGCGGGTGGTCTGGTGCATGGAATTCCTCCTGGGGGTGAGTGATGCGGTCGGGTGGTGCGGATGCGGGTGCGGGTGCGGG
>NZ_PSTT01000030.1 GCF_002931235.1 Subtercola sp. Z020
CGGAGGCCGATGAGCACGCCGGCCGACCTGCGCCTCGTCGTCCCCGCCGCCGCGGCGTGGCTGGCGGCCGCCGTGCTCATCGGCCTCCCCGCCGCTGTCGCTATCCCTACATCGCTCGTCACCGCAGCGGCGCTCTTCGGGCTCGCGCTGCTCACCCTCGTTGTGGCCGCCCGGTTACCGCGCACGATCGCGCTGTGCCGCCGCGACCGCACCAATGCCCGAGCACCGGGCATGAGCGTGGGGCGCCGCCGCGACCGCACCACTGCGCGAGCACCCGGCGGGGGAGCGTGGCGCGGCCGCGCCCACACTGCGGCGAGCGTGCTCGCCCTGAGTTGCGCCGCCGGCGGCCTCGTGGCCGCATGCGTCGCCGCACAGCTGCCGGCCCGCGCGCCCTCCGAGCTACCCTCCCTGCTGGCTCACACCCTCCACCTCCGGCTGAGCGTCACCTCGGCGCCTGTTCCCTCCGACGCAGCAGGCTTCAGCGGCGAGCCGTCGTTCCGCTTCGGGGCTACAGCATCCGAGGTCACGGCCGGCGCCACCCACCTCGAAGGTCGCATTCCCATGCTGGTCTTCCTCCGTGGCGACCCTGCAGGCCGCTTCGCGATCGGTGACGGCATCGAAGTGATCGGCCGCCTCGTCGCGACCGACCCCGGCGAGACCGTCTCCTACCTGCTCTACGTCGACGGCACCCCCGATGTCGTCGAGCGCGCGCCCTGGTTCCTCGCCTGGGCGAACGGACTTCGTGAATCGTTCCGCAGCTCAGCCGCCCAACTCCCGGGCGACGGCGCGCAGCTCGTGCCGGGTCTCGCGATCGGCGACGTCAGTCTCGTCGGCGACGAGCTGAACGACGAGATGATCACGAGCGGACTCAGCCACCTCACCGCCGTCTCCGGCGCCAACTGCGCCATCGTGGTCGCCGCCATCATGCTCCTCGGCGGAGCCCTGCACCTCTCCCGCCGATGGCGCATCGCCCTGTCGCTGCTGGTCATGGTGGCGTTCGTCGTGCTCGTCACATCCTCGTCGAGCGTGCTGCGCGCTGCCGTCATGGCCGCGATCGTTCTGGTGACACTGGCGTCGGGCCGCTCACCGAAGGGTCTGCCGGCGCTCGCCTTCGCGACGATCATCCTGCTCGCCAGCGACCCGTGGCTCGCCCGCAACTACGGGCTGGCCCTCTCGGTGCTCGCCACGGGCGGTCTCCTCCTGCTGACGAGGCCGCTCCAGCGGATGCTCAGTCGGTGGATGCCCGCGGGCCTCTCGCTCGTCATCGCCGTACCTCTCGCCGCCCAACTCGCGTGCCAGCCCGTCCTGGTGTTGCTCTCGCCGAGCCTCTCGACCTACAGCGTGCCCGCGAACCTCCTCGCCGAGCCCGCCGCTCCCGTGGCCACCGTGGTCGGGCTGCTCTCGTGTCTCGTCGGGGCGCTCGTGCCCCCGCTCGCCCCTGTCGGAGCGTGGCTGACGTGGGTTCCCGCATCATGGATCGCGGGCGTCGCCCACTTCTTCGCGACCGCCCCCGGCGCGAGCCTCCCGTGGCTGTCGGGAGCGCCCGGTGTCGGACTCGTGCTGCTGCTCACCGCTGCCGCTCTCGTGCTGCTCTTCGTCGGTCCTACGCCCGCCCACCCTCTACCGTCGGAACCGATGCCAGCTGCCCCCGTGCCAGTAGAGCTTCCGCCCGCCGAGCCCGGGTTCGTTCGACCCGAGAGCGCCGAGCCCGCACCCGCTCGACCCCAGTTCGCCGAGCTCCGACGGCGGAGACGCGCCTCAGGCGGGCAGTTCTTTTGGCCGACGTGGCGCTCTCGGAGGGGGCCGCGAGCTGTGGCGCGCACGGTCGCAGCGGCCGTTCTGCTACTCGCCGTGGGCGGGTACCTCGGCGGGGTCGTGGTGCCGCCGCTCGTCGCGCCGCACGCCTGGCCCGAGAACTGGGAGATCGCCGCCTGCGACATCGGCCAGGGCGACGCGGTCGTCGTGCGCAGCCCCGCTCGCGCCCCCGCCGACGCCCCCGCGCGCGACCTCGCCGCCCCACGCATCCCGGGCGGGTCCAGTGCCTCCGCGCGCGACGCCGCCGCCCGCACCCCGGAAGCGCCCGACGCGGCCCCGCGCGACCGGTTCGCCCTCGTCGACGTCGGGCCCGACCCGGCCCTGCTCGAGCGGTGCCTCGACCGGCTCGGCATCGAGCGGATCGACCTGCTGGTGCTCACCCACTACGACCTCGACCACGTCGGTGGCCTCTCCGCCGTGCTCGGGCGCGTCTCGACCGTGCTGATGGGCCCGCCGCTGGATGCGCACGACGAGCGCATGGTGACCGAGCTGCGCGACGCCGGGGCGGAGGTGCACCAGGCCCGGCGCGGCGACACGGGCACGCTCGGCGACATCGGCTGGAGCGTTCTCTGGCCCCAACCCGACACCGCCCTCCGCGGCAACGACGCGAGCGTCACGGTGCAGTTCGACGGGGCGTTCCGCTCGCTGTTCCTGGGGGACCTCGGAGAGGATGCCCAGCGGCAGCTCGCGCGAGCGAACACGCTGACCAACGAAGACGTCGTCAAGGTGGCACACCACGGCAGCGCAGACCAGAGCGAACCGCTCTACGACGCGATCACGGCCGAGGTCGGCGTGGTGTCGGTCGGAGCAGACAACAGGTACGGGCATCCGACCGACCGCCTGCTCGGCATCCTGGCGCGGGCCGGTACGACCGGCTATCGAACGGACCGGCTCGGGATGATCGTGCTGGCCCCCTCGGCCGACGGCATCGTCGTGTGGTCGGAGGGTCAGGCTAGGGTTGAAGGCAGAAAGAAATGAGGGTGTTGTGGCGGCAGTCCGAGGGTCACGAGCGGGGTCCGCGCGCGGCGCCGGGTCGGGTGCAGCAGCGGGCAGAGGGTCGTCGAAGTCGCCCGCCCCCGTCATCCCGCAGCTCACCTGGGAGCAGATCCGGCCCGCCGGCGTCGTGCTCGTGTCGGGCACCGAGTCGTTCCTGGCCGAGCGCGCGATCCGCCAGCTCCGCGACCTGCTGAAGGCCGAAGACCCGAGCCTCGAGATCATCGACATCGACGCCGCGAGTTACGCGCCGGGGGAGCTGCTCACGATGGCGAGCCCGTCGCTGTTCGGCGAACCGCGAATGATCCGGGTCGGCTCCGTCGAGAAGTGCACCGACGGGTTCATCGCCGAGATGATCGAGTACCTGGGCTACCCGGCCGACGACACCTGCGTCGTTCTGCGGCACGGTGGGGGAGTGCGCGGCAAGCGCCTGCTCGATGCCGTGCGCGCGAGCCCGGGCGATGTGGTGGAGGTCGTCTGCTCCGAGCTCAAGAAGGATTCCGAACGCTACGACTTCGCGGTCGCCGAGTTCCGGGCGGCGGGCCGCCGCGTGACGCCGAGCGCCGTTCGTGCTTTGGTCTCCGCGTTCACGGATGATCTGGCCGAACTGTCGAGCGCGTGCGGCCAGCTCATCGCCGACACCAGCGACGAGATCACCGAGGTCACGGTCGAGAAGTACTACTCCGGCCGCGTCGAGACCAACGCCTTCGCGGTCGCCGACGCCGCGATCGCCGGGCGATACGGGGAGGCTCTCACGCTGTTGCGTCACGCGCTCGCGACCGGCGCCGACCCGGTGCCGATGGTGGCCGCGTTCGCGATGAAGCTCCGCACGATGGCGAAGGTGCTCGGTTCCCGCGGGGGTGGCGGCCAGCTGGCAGGCCAGCTCGGGATGGCGCCCTGGCAGATCGATCGCGCCCGCCGAGACCTGCAGGGGTGGACGGGGGAGGGCCTCGGCCGCAGCATCCAGGTGCTCGCCGAGACCGACGAGAACATCAAGGGCGGCAGCCGCGACCCCGTCTACTCCCTCGAGCGCATGGTCGGCATCGTCGCCGCCCGAGGCGAACGCTGACCCCAGCGGCCGACGCTCCTACACCGCCCCCGAACGCCGAAAAGCCCCGCCGAAGCGGGGCTTTTCGAGCAACAGCGGTGAAGCGCGACCTAGAGAGCGGCGACCGACTTGCTGATCGACGACTTGCGGTTCGCAGCCTGGTTCTTGTGGATGACACCCTTGCTGGCAGCCTTGTCGAGCTTCTTGCTCGCGAGGGTGAGGGCGCTGGTGGCCTTGTCTTTGTCACCGGCGGCGACCGAGGCGCGCACCGCGCGGATGGCCGTCTTCAGCTCGCTCTTGACGGCCTTGTTGCGGGCGTTCGCCTTGGCGTTGGTGCCGATGCGCTTGATCTGGGACTTGATGTTTGCCACGTGGGGATACCTTCTGTGTCTGTTGGTCTGGAAAGCTGGAGTGTCGAGTCGCAGCCTGCGCAGACAGAGGTCGGGCGCGGCTACGGAAGCCAAGGGTCAACGCTACCAGTCACGAGCGCGTTCGACAAACACGAGTCGCAGAACGGCCGACGGCCTCATCCCGCCAAACCTACTACCGTTGACGCATGCCCAGCCTCGCCCCGCACATGGACTCCGTTCCGCCCTCCGGCATCCGCCGCATCTTCGAGCTGGCCCAGTCGCTCGATGACGTCGTGTTCCTCGCCGTGGGCGAGCCCGACGTGGCGGTGGCTCCGCACATCCTCGAGGTGGCCGAGCGGGCCTGGCAGGCCGACGACACCGACTACACCCCCAACGGCGGCATCCCCGAACTGCGCCAGGCGATCACCGAGAAGCTGAGCATCCAGAACGGAATGAACGTCGACACCGAGCAGGTCTGGGTGACGAACGGCGGCATGCACGCCCTCTACCTCGCCATGACGCTCACGCTCGCGCCCGGCGACGAGGTGCTGATCCCGGATCCCGGGTATTCCACCTTCGCCATGAACGCGCACATGATCTCGGCCGTGCCGGTTCCCTACACGCTGAAGCTCGGCAACGACTTCCTCCCCGACCTCGACGAACTCGAGCGCCTCGTCACCGACCGCACGCGCCTACTCATCATCAACTCGCCCTCGAACCCGCTCGGCGCGATCTTCCCCAAGCCGGTCATCGAGAGTCTGCTCGCCTTCGCTAAGCGGCACGACCTCTGGATTCTCAGCGACGAGGTCTACGAGTGCTTCACCTACGGCGCCCTGCACACGAGCGTCGCCTCGCTCGACACCGACGACCGCGTCTTCAGCGTCTTCTCCCTCTCGAAGACGTACGCGCTGACCGGCGCACGGATCGGGTACCTCGTCACGCCGCCCGGCATGGCGGCGCTGATGCGCTCGGCGCAGGAGGCCATGATCAGCTGCATCAACACTCCCACCCAGCGCGCTGCGGTCGCGGCGATCACGGGCCCCCAGGAGCACGTCGCCGCCGCAGCGACCCACTACCGCGACAACCTCGGCGTGGCGACGCGCCTGCTCGACGAGCGGGGCATCTGCTACCTCGAGCCGTCGGGCGCCTTCTATCTGTGGGTGGATGTCTCGTACGCGACGAACGGGGATGTCGCCGAGTGGGCAGAGCGCTTCCTGCTCGAACAACATGTCGCGGTCGCACCGGGCAGCGCGTTCGGCCGGCACGGAGAGGGCTGGATCCGGCTCTGCGTCGCCGCCGACCCGCGCACCATCGAGACGGGCATCTCCCGCCTCCCCGCGCCGCCCACCGCCTAGCCCGATCGCTCGCGCCCGATCGCGCCGCCCGGGTGCCCGGGCGCCCCGTCAGGCCGCGTAGGAGCCGGTGCGCAGCTCGTCGAGCAGGGTGGGCCCGGTCGGCTGCCAGCCGAGCTCGGCCCGCGCCGCGGCGCCCGAGGCCTGCTGGTCGAGCAGCAGCGCATCGCCGAACAGCTTGCCGAGCCACTCGTGGGTCTGTTCGGTCGTCGATGCAGACACCCGCCCGTCCAGGCCGGCGGCGACCGATGCCGCGACCCCCAGTTCCCGCACCGTCGGGTTGTCGCCGCCGACGCCGAGATACGTGCTCCCGGCCGTGGCGGAGTCGAAGGCGAGCACGTAGAGCGCGGCGAGGTCGTCGACGTAGACGGTGGTCCAGTGCTGTTCGCCGCTGCCGACGAGTGCCAGCGCCTCACCCGATCCATCAGCCGCAGGTCGCCGCGGGGCCTCGACGACGGCGGCCGGGATGCCCGATCCGTACCCGTAGACGATGCCGGGCATGATCAGCGTGGTCTTGACGCCCTCGGCGGTGAGCACGCGCTTCTCGACGTCGGCGCGCCAGGCGGTGAGGGCGGGTGGATGCTGCGCCGAACGCTCGGTGAGGTCGGCGCCGTTCCCCAGCACCCAGACGCCGCCCGTGTGGACGTAGGGCTTGTCGCTCCCTTCTAGGCCGGAGAAGACCGCCGTGACGAGGGCGTCGTCGACGGAGGCGCTCGATGCGTCGCCGGGGGAGGCGACGTGGATGACGCCGTCGCTCTCGCGTGCCTGGTGCTCCAGCAGGAGAGTGTCGGTGATGTCGCCGATGACGACCGTGGCGCCGAGGGCTTCGACGTCGGCCGCCTTGTCGGGGTTCCGCACGAGGGCGGTCACCTCGCGACCCTGCTGCTGAAGCTGGCGGAGGATTGCTGTTCCGATGAAACCGGTCGCGCCGGTGAGAAAGATGCTCATGCCCCCATTCAACTCCTGCACAGGCGGGAGATTCCCGCAATCTCTCCACAGGTTGGCCGCCCGGGATCGGTGAAAGCGTTCTGTCTCGTAAACTTCTCTGATACATCCGACGCAGAACCAGAGGAACGCGTGAGCCCCAGAGCAGTACAGGCCCTCCAGCCGGCGTCGACCGACCCCGCGCTCATCCGCAACTTCTGTATCATCGCGCACATCGACCACGGCAAGTCGACCCTCGCCGACCGCATGCTGCAGATCACGGGTGTCGTCAGCGACCGCGACATGCGCGCCCAGTATCTCGACCGCATGGACATCGAGCGCGAGCGCGGCATCACCATCAAGAGCCAGGCCGTGCGCATGCCCTGGCAGCAGAACGGCACGACCTACGCGCTGAACATGATCGACACCCCCGGCCACGTCGACTTCACCTACGAGGTCAGCCGGTCGCTCGCGGCCTGCGAGGGCGCGATCCTCCTGGTCGACGCGGCGCAGGGCATCGAGGCCCAGACGCTGGCCAACCTCTACCTCGCCCTCGACAACGACCTGACGATCATCCCGGTGCTCAACAAGATCGACCTGCCGGCGGCCGACCCCGACAAGTACGCCGAAGAGCTCGCCGGTCTCATCGGCGGCAGGGCCGAAGACGTGCTGCGGGTCAGCGGCAAGACCGGCATGGGCGTCGAGGAGCTGCTCGACCTGGTCGTGGCGAGCATCCCCGCCCCCACCGGTGACATCGACGCCGCTCCCCGCGCGATGATCTTCGACTCCGTCTACGACGCCTACCGCGGCGTCATCACCTACGTGCGCATGATCGACGGCAAGCTGACGCCGCGCGAGAAGATCATGATGATGAGCACGAAGTCCACCCACGAGGTGCTCGAGATCGGTGTCTCGAGCCCCGAGCCCACCCCGAGCAAGGGGCTGGCCGTCGGCGAGGTCGGCTACCTGATCACCGGCGTGAAAGACGTTCGGCTGAGCAAGGTCGGCGACACCGTCACCACGTTCCAGAAGCCGGCCACCGTGCCGCTGAAGGGGTACTCCGAGCCGAAGCCGATGGTGTTCTCGGGGCTCTACCCGATCGACGGCTCCGACTATCCGATCCTCCGTGAGGCGCTCGACAAGCTGAAGCTCAGCGACGCGGCGCTCGTCTACGAACCCGAGACCTCCGTCGCCCTCGGCTTCGGGTTCCGCTGCGGGTTCCTCGGCCTGCTGCACCTCGAGATCATCACCGAACGGCTCGAACGGGAGTTCAACCTCGACCTCATCGCGACGGCCCCGAGCGTGATCTACGAGGTCACCACCGACGACAGGAAGACGGTCACGGTCACGAACCCGAGCGAGTTCCCGGGCGGCAAGATCAAGAGCGTCAGCGAGCCGATGGTGAAGGCGTCGATCCTGGCGCCGAAAGACTACGTCGGCACCATCATGGAGCTCTGCCAGGGCCGCCGCGGCAGCCTCGACGGCATGGAGTACGTCGGCACAGACCGCGTCGAGCTGCACTACCACATGCCCCTCGGCGAGATCGTGTTCGACTTCTTCGACCACCTCAAGAGCCGCACCCAGGGCTACGCCAGCCTCGACTACGAGCCCATCGGCGAGCAGGAGGCCGACCTCGTGAAGGTCGACATCCTGCTGCAGGGCGAGGCCGTCGACGCCTTCAGCGCGATCGTGCACAAAGACAAGGCCTACGCCTACGGCGTGCTGATGACCGAGCGGCTGAAGAAGCTGATTCCGCGCCAGCAGTTCGAGGTGCCGATCCAGGCCGCCATCGGCGCACGCATCATCGCGCGCGAGTCGATCAGCGCCATTCGCAAAGACGTTCTGGCCAAGTGCTATGGCGGTGACATCACCCGAAAGCGCAAACTGCTCGAGAAGCAGAAAGAGGGCAAGAAGCGCATGAAGATGGTGGGCCGCGTCGAGGTGCCGCAGGAGGCGTTCATCGCCGCCCTCAGCGGCGAGACCGAGACCAAGAAAGACAAGTAGCAGCAGCCATGTCGACCGCCGATCGCCGCACGCGCACCACCCACAGCGGGCAGGCGCTGACCTACGCCGCCATCGGGGCGAGCCAGGCCGACGACCTGATGTACTACCCGCCGAAGGGCTTCAAGCCGTTCCAGGCGCGCGCCCGGCTCGGGTCGGGCGACGACCGCTTCGAAGCGGCGGCCGAGTCCATCCTGACGTGGGGCATTCAACGCGGCAGCGGCATCACGGTCGAGAACATCGAACTGCCGGTGTCGAGCGAGACCGACTACGCGGGCCTCGTCTACGACTCCCACGGCCAGCCGATTGCGCCTCGCGAGGTCGACGAGGGGCACGTCTACACCGAAGACGGCACGCCGCACGTGGCGCCGGGCGTCACCGCCGAGCTGGTCGTGCACGTCTTCGGCATCCGGTTCGTGGCCCCGGTGCGCGTCGTCTCTGTGACGACGGATGCCCACCGCGTCGGTTTCGCGTACGGCACCCTGCCGGGGCATCCGGAGATCGGCGAAGAGAGCTTCATGGTCGAGCAGCACGACGACGGGTCGGTCTGGGTCGTCATCCGAAGCTTCTCGAAGCCCAGCACCTGGTTCTACCGCCTCGGCACTCCCTTCGTGCGCTGGCAGCAGCGCAAGGCCACCAAGCAGTACCTGCGGGCTCTCCTGCCGGCCCGCACCCCGTGACGGCGTCGATCCCCGGGCTCCGGATGCGCCGATTCCGCAGGGTGTGCCGCGAAGAAGCGCCCCGCCGTGGGTAGCGCCCTGCCCCTCGGCGACCCGGCCCCGCTCGACGGCCTGTTGCCGCCCAGTGCCGCCGAGCGCACCCACGGGCACCCGTTCGGCGTGTACCTGCACGTTCCGTTCTGCCGCGTGCGCTGCGGGTACTGCGACTTCAACACGTACACGTCGAGCGAGCTCCGCGGCGTGAAGCAGGTGGACTACGCCGGCCAGGCCGTCATCGAGGTCGGCCTCGCCGCCGACGTGCTCGAACGGTCGGGGGTGCCTCATCGGCCGGTGTCGACCGTGTTCTTCGGTGGCGGAACCCCGACCCTGCTGCCCAGTTCCCAGCTCATCCAGATGCTGCGGGCCGTCGACGACGCCTGGGGCATCGCGCCGGGCGCCGAGGTGACCACGGAGGCCAATCCCGACTCGGTCGACGCGCAGTACCTCGCCGACCTCGCCGCAGCCGGGTTCACCCGGGTGAGCTTCGGTATGCAGTCGGCCGTGCCGCACGTGCTGCAGACCCTCGACCGCACGCACGACCCCGAACGGGTGCCTGAGGTCGTGCGCTTCGCGCGGGATGCCGGCCTGCAGGTGAGCGTCGACCTGATCTACGGCACCCCGGGGGAGTCGCTCGGCGACTGGGAACGGTCGCTCGACTCCGCGCTCGCGATGGAGCCCGACCACCTCTCGGCCTATGCCCTCATCGTCGAGCAGGGCACGAAGCTCGCGCGGCAGATCCGCTCCGGCGTCTACCCCGAGCCCGACGACGACCTCGAAGCAGACATGTACGAGCTGGCGGATGCCCGGCTCTCCGCCGCCCGCTACGAGTGGTACGAGGTGAGCAACTGGGCGCGAGCCGCATCGGGGCCGCGCGCGGGTGGGGCCGCGGCATCCGGAGCCGACGCCCTCACCGGCCCGGCCACGCCGACCAGCGAGTTCCGCTCACGCCACAACCTCGCCTACTGGCAGGGCCACGACTGGTGGGGAATCGGCCCGGGCGCCCACAGCCACATCGGCGGCACGCGGTGGTGGAACGTGAAGCACCCGGCGGCCTACGCCGACCGGGTGCTGGCGGGGCACTCGCCCGCGGCCGGGCGCGAGACCCCCGACAACGAGTCGCGCGAGATCGAGCGGGTTCTGCTGCTGGCTCGCATCCGCCAGGGCCTGCCGGTCGCGACGCTGGCTCCGGATGCCCGGCAGCAGGTCGCGTCGCTGATCGCCGATGGGCTCATCAACGGAAGAGCCGCCATCGCCGGGTCGATCGAACTGACTCTGCGAGGGCGGCTCCTGGCCGATGCCGTGGTCAGGCGGCTGACCTGAACGGCGCCGACCTGAACGGCGCCGACCTGAACGGCGCCGACCTGAACGGCGCCGACCTGAACGGCGCCGACCTGACGGTGCGGGCGGGCTCTACTTGATGAAGGGGATCGCGCACCACTTCGGGTAGACGTAGACCTCGCCCTTGTTCGCGGCGATGGCGGCGATGATCGCGAAGACGATGCTGATGACCCAGACGGCCAGCAGCACGACGACGCCGATGATCACGAGCGTGAGGATGTAGCCCGCGATGTAGCCGATCAGGATCGTCAGCTGGAAGTTCAGCGCCGTCTTGGTGTGGTCGCGGATGAACTCGCCGCGGTCCTTCAGAACGAGGTAGCCGATCAGCGCGGGAAGGAACCCGAAGATGATGCCGCCGACGTGGATGAGGGTCGCCCAGAGGCGCTGGTCTTCGGGGCGCATCGGCGCAGCGACCGGGTAACCGGCAGCGGGCGGCGGAGTGCTGGGCGGGCCGGCGGGGGGATAGTCGCTCATGGGGGGAGGGAACCTTTCGAGGGTCGGTCCGGGCAGGGATAAGCACAAGATAGCGTCAGCCCGCAGGGCGGTGCAATGATTTATGCTCAGCGTGTCGCGCCCCGGGGTCAACCGGAGGCCATCGGGAGCCGACCCGACGGCCGGTTCCCCAGACAGGCGTTATATAATTGGCACTCGGAATACAGGAGTGCTAGCCGGTCGAGGAGGGTGACGAACATGGTCTCCGAACGAAGCCTCGAAGTGCTGCGCGTGATCGTGCACGACTACGTCGAGTCGCGCGAGCCCGTCGGGTCGAAGTCGATCGTCGACAGGCACTCCTTCGGCGTCTCCGCCGCGACCATCCGCAACGACATGGCCCTGCTCGAAGAGGAGGAGCTGATCACGGCTCCGCACACCTCCTCGGGCCGCATCCCGACCGACAAGGGGTACCGCCTCTTCGTCGACCACCTCTCCGACCTGAAGCCGCTCTCGGGTGCCCAGCGCCAGGCCATCGAGACCTTCCTCGGTTCCTCTGTCGACCTCGACGATGTGCTCGCCCGCACGGTGCGGCTGCTCGCGCAGCTCACCCAGCAGGTCGCGATGGTGCAGTACCCCTCCCTCTCGCAGGCGAAGGTGCGGCACATCGAACTGGTGGCCCTCACGCCCAAGCGCATGCTGACGGTGGTCATCACCGACACCGGCCACGTCGAGCAGCGCATCGTCGAGATGCCGGCAGAGGTCGACGACGAGTTCCTGGCCGAGATCCGCACGAAGGTCAACGCGCAGGTCGCGGGCCTCGGCCTCGATGCCGCTGCGCTCCGGTTGGCCGAGTTCGGCGAACAGTTCGCACCGGAGCGCCGGGCATCCATCAGCGTGCTCGGCACGACCCTGATCGAACAGGTCACGGCCAACCGGCAGGAGAAGCTGATCATCGCGGGCGCTGCGAACCTGGTGCGCACCGAGGGCGACTTCGCCGGCAGCATCCTGCCCGTGCTCGAAGCCGTCGAGGAGCAGGTCGTGCTGCTCAGACTGTTCAGCGAGATGCAGGCCGACCAGCACGGGATGTCGGTGAGCATCGGCCGCGAGAACGCTCCGTTCGGGCTGGCCGAGACCTCGGTGCTCGCGAGCGGGTACAGCGGAGTCGGCGGCGCCGTCGCGCGGCTCGGCGTGCTCGGCCCGACACGCATGGACTACTCCACCAACATCCAGGCCGTGCGCGCCGTCGCCCGGTACCTCTCGAAATCCCTCGGCGAGAACTGACCCCCACCTCTTCACCTCACATTCACCAAACAAAGGAGAAGCCCTTCGTGGCTGACCACTACGACGTTCTCGGAGTCGAGCGCACAGCAACGCCCGACGAGATCAAGAAGGCGTACCGCCGGCTGGCGCGCGAACTGCACCCCGACGTGAACTCCGCGCCCGACGCGGAGGAGCGCTTCAAGGCCGTCACCCACGCCTACGACGTGCTGAGCGATCCCGGCCAGCGACAGAGCTACGACCGCGGCCCGCAGGCCGGGTTCGGTGGCGGTGCCGGTGGCGCCCAGGGCTTCGGCGGGTTCGGCGACATCTTCGAGACCTTCTTCGGCGGGCAGCAGGGCGGCCAGCGCGGCCCCCGGTCGCGCGCCGAGCGCGGGCAGGATGCGCTCCTCCGCGTGGAGGTCGACCTCAGTGAGGTCATCTTCGGAACCCATCGCGACCTCGAGGTCGACACCGCGGTGCTCTGCGAGACCTGCGGCGGCTCGTGCGCCCAGCCCGGCACCCACGAGGTGACCTGCGACATCTGCCACGGCACCGGCCAGATCTCCCGCACGGTGCGGTCGCTTCTCGGCAACGTGATGACGAGTTCGCCCTGCGGCACCTGCCGCGGCTACGGAACGATCATCCCCGCCCCCTGCGTCACCTGCCAGGGCCAGGGTCGCGTGCGCGCGCGCCGCACCATCCCCGTGGACATCCCCGCTGGTGTCGACACCGGGCTGCGCCTGCAGATGCCCTCCCAGGGCGAGGTCGGCCCCGCGGGCGGGCCGCAGGGCGATCTCTACCTCGAGGTGAAGGTGCGCCACCACGACGTCTTCAGCCGCAACGGCGACGACCTGCTCTGCACCCTCGAGGTGCAGATGTGGGATGCGGTGCTCGGCACCACGACCACGCTGAACGCGCTCGACGGCGACGTCGAGGTCGAGCTGCGGCCGGGCATCCAGAGCGCCGAGGTGCTGACCATCAAGTCGCGCGGCGTCACGAAACTGCGCGGTGGCGGCCGGGGAGACCTGAAGATCGGCATCCAGGTGGTCACGCCGACCAAGCTCGACCACAAGCAGAAGGAGCTGATCAAGCAGCTCGCCTCGGCGCACAAGTACCCGTCACCCTCTCTCGGGCAGTTCCAGCAGGGGCTGTTCTCGAAGCTGCGTGACCGCTTCCTGAACGTCTGAGGGTCGTCGCCGCATGAGTTCCCTGTTCATCCGTGACGACCTGGCGACGATCCCGCACGAGATCCGCGATGTCGTGTCGCTGCACGGCGAGGAGCAGAAGCATGCCGTGACCGTCAATCGGCTGCGCGTCGGCGAGGTCACCTCGATTGGCGACGGCCGCGGGCTCGTGGTGCACGGACCGGTGATCGCCGTCTCGGGCTCTGTGCTCAGCATCGCGGTCACCGAGGTGCACGAGACGCCGGCGCCCCTGCACCGCATCCGCCTCGTGCAGGCCCTCGCGAAGGGCGTCCGCGACGAGCTCGCGGTGCAGGCGGCGACGGAGCTCGGCGTCACGGGTGTGCTGCCCTGGGCGGCGGAGCGATCGGTGTCGCGCTGGGTCGGGCCGAAGATCGGCAAGGGCCTCGAACGGTGGCGCACCATCGTGCGCGAGGCCACGAAGCAGTCGATCCAGGCGTGGGTGCCCGAGGTGGGAGAGCTTCAGGCGACGAAAGACCTGGTCGCGCTTGCCGCGGGCTGCCGGATGCTCGTGCTCGACCCCACGGCGACGGAGACGCTGGCCGGGGTCGACCTCCGCGGTGCCGACGCCTCGGGCGAGGCGGGCGGCGCCTCCGACGTGCCGGCGGGTGCCGAGCTCGACGTGGTGCTCGTGGTCGGGCCGGAGGGCGGCATCAGCCCTGGCGAGCTCGACGCTCTGCAGGGGGCGGGGGCCGTTCGGGTGAAGCTCGGAACGGGCATCCTGCGCACCTCGACGGCAGGCCCCGCAGCGATCGCGGTGCTCAACACCCGGCTCGGCCTCTGGGGCTAGCGACAGCCTCGCGAACCGGTGCTACGCCCACAGCGCAAGGCCCGGCCGAGTGTCAGGGGTGACACTTAAGATGGGGCTATGTCAGAAACGCCAGAACCGTCGATTTTCACGCGCATCGTGCGCCGGGAGATCCCGGCCACCATCCTCGCCGAGACCGACCGCGTCATCGCCTTCGCCGACATCGCGCCGAAGGCGCCCGTGCACATCCTCGTCGTGCCGAAGACCGAGCAGTACGCGAACGTCGTCGAGCTGGCGGCGGGCGACCCCAGCCTGCTCGCCGAGATCGTCGCCACTGCCGGCGAGCTCGCCCGCGAGCATTCCGACGGCGACTTCCGACTGGTCTTCAACACCGGCGAAGCTGCCGGCCAGACCGTCTTCCACGTTCACGCCCACGTTCTGTCGGGCGATCTCCAAGAAGGTTCACTTGCCACGTCCTGACGAAAACCCCATCACCTCCGACGCCGTCATCCACGTCGACGGGCTCGCCATGGTGCGCCTGCTGGGCCCGCAAGACCGGCTCGTCACCCTCGTCGAGAAGCAGTACCCGGCCGTCAGCATCCATGTGCGCGGCAACCAGATCACGCTGCAGGGCCCCAACACCGACGTCGAGGCCGCGCGCCGCCTCATCGACGAACTCGTCGAGATGGTGCGGAACGGCAACGACGACCTCACCGAGATCGAGGTCACGGCCTCTGCACGCATGCTCGACGCGGGCAGCACCCTCTCGCCCTCTGCCGCGCTGGGCGAACCGATCGTGTCGAGCCGCGGCAAGACCGTGCGGCCGAAGACCCTCGGCCAGAAGAAGTACGTCGACGCCATCGACGAGAACACGATCGTGTTCGGTATCGGCCCGGCCGGCACCGGCAAGACCTACCTCGCGATGGCGAAAGCCGTGCAGGCCCTGCAGCGCAAAGAGGTCAACCGCATCATCCTGACGCGGCCGGCGGTCGAGGCGGGCGAGCGGCTCGGCTATCTGCCCGGCTCGCTCACCGACAAGATCGACCCCTACCTGCGCCCCCTGTTCGATGCGCTGAACGAGATGCTCGACCCCGAGATCGTGCCGAAGCTGATGGCGACCGGCACCATCGAGGTCGCCCCCCTCGCCTACATGCGCGGCCGAACGCTGAACGATTCGTTCATCGTGCTCGACGAGGCGCAGAACACCACCCCCGAGCAGATGAAGATGTTCCTCACCCGGCTCGGTTTCGGCTCGCGCATGGTCGTCACGGGCGACATCACCCAGATCGACCTGCCGATGGGAACGAGCGGCCTGCAGGTGGTGCGCGGCGTGCTCGACAGCATCGAAGACATCCACTTCGCTACGCTGACCAGTGAAGACGTCGTTCGCCACACTCTCGTGGGCCAGATCGTCGATGCCTACACGAAGTACGACCAGATCCAGTTGGCCAACCGAAACAGCGCCGCAGCCCGGCGAGGAGAACGCGCATGAGCATCGAAGTGAACAACGAGTCGTCGATCCCGGTCGATGAGAACGCGTTGTTGCGCCTGGCGACCTACGCGCTCGAACAGATGCATGTTCATCCCGACGCCGAGCTGGCGATCGTGCTGGTCGACGAGGCGGCGATGGAGCAGCTGCATGTTCAGTGGATGGATGAGCCCGGCCCCACCGACGTTCTGAGCTTCCCGATGGACGAGTTGCGTCCCGGCACCGAAGACGCGCCGACTCCCGCGGGCCTGCTCGGCGACGTCGTGCTCTGCCCGCAGGTCGCCGAGGGCCAGGCGCTGACCGCCGGCCACTCCACGCTCGAAGAACTGCTGCTGCTCACCACCCACGGCATCCTGCACCTGCTCGGTTTCGACCACGCTGAGCCGGCCGAAGAGAAGGAGATGTTCGGCATCCAGGGCGACATCCTCGTCGGCTTCGCGATGAAGGAGCGTCGCCGGCGCGCATGACCACTCTCCCCTCCGTCGGCCCGTTCATCGCGATCGCCCTCGTTCTCGTCGCCCTCGGCGGCCTGTTCGCCTCGGCAGACGCCGCAATGGCCTCGCTCTCGCGCGCCGACATCCTGGAGCTGGCCGACCGCGCCCGCGCCAAACGGTCGCTCCGGGCGATCGGCGAAGACACCGGGGCCCACATCAACGTGGTCAACTTCGTGCGTGTCGTGGCCGAGACCTCGGCCGCCGTGCTCGTCACGATCGCGCTGGCGGCCAGCTTCGACCAGATCTGGATCGCGCTGGTGCTCTCGATCCTCATCATGACCGGCGTCTCCTTCGTGCTGGTCGGCTCGAGCCCGCGGAGCGTCGGCCGCGTTCACGCCCGCGGCGTTCTGATCGTCGCCGCCCTGCCCGTGCATTTCCTCCGCGTGCTGCTCGGCCCCGTCGCCAGCGCCCTGGTGGCCATCGGCAACCGGGTGACCCCCGGTCGCGTGCGCTCGGCGTCGTTCTCGTCAGAGGAGCAGCTGCTCAGCATGGTCGACGAGGCCACCGAGCTCGACGTTCTCGAAGAAGACGACCGGGAGCTCATCCACTCGATCCTCGAGTTCAACGACACTGTCGTGCGTGAGGTGATGCTGCCGCGCACCGACATGGTCACCGTCGAGCACGACGCCTCCGTCGGCCAGAGCATGGGGCTGTTCCTGAGCAGGGGGGTGAGCCGGATGCCCGTGGTGCAGGGCAGCGTCGATGAGATCATCGGCGTGCTCTACCTCCGCGACGCCGCGCGGCTCACCTACGAGAAGCCGAAGCAGGTCGACGTGGTGACGGCCGACAGCCTCGCCCGCCCGGCCCTGTTCATCCCGGAGTCGAAGAAGGTGGACGACACCCTGCGCCAGATGCAGCTGGAGTCGAACCACCTCGCCATGGTCGTCGACGAATACGGCGGAATCGCCGGCCTCGTGACCATGGAGGACCTCATCGAAGAACTCGTGGGTGACATCTCCGACGAGTACGACCGCGAGGTCGTGGAGGTCGAAGAGCTCTCGTTCGGCGAGTACCGGGTGAGTGCCCGCCTCGCCGTCGACGAGCTCGGCGAGCTGTTCGGGCTCGAACTCGACGACGACGACGTCGACTCCGTCGGCGGCCTGCTCGGCAAGGCGCTCGGACGCCTGCCCGTGCAGGGTTCGGTCGCCCACGTCGCCGGTCTCACCCTCACCGCCGAACGAACCGACCGGCGCCGCCGCGTCAGTACCGTCATCGTCACCCGCGACGCCTCCCCAGCCACCGACACCACTTCCCCCTCACAGGGCCTCACCGAGAAGGAACTCCGATGATCGGCTCCGACGTCGTCTCCGACCCCGACTTCCGGGCGGGCTTCATCTCGTTCGTCGGCCGCCCCAACGTGGGCAAGTCGACCCTGACCAACGCCCTCGTGGGGGAGAAGGTGGCGATCACCTCCTCGAAGCCGCAGACCACCCGTCGCGCGATCCGCGGCGTCGTGCACCGGCCCGACGGCCAGCTGATCCTCGTCGACACCCCCGGCATGCACCGGCCGCGCACGCTTCTGGGCGAGCGGCTGAACGCCGTCGTGCAGACGACCCTCGGCGACGTCGACGTGATCGGGTTCTGCGTTCCGGCCGACGAGAAGCTCGGCCCGGGCGACCGCTTCATCAACGAGCAGCTCGATGCCTTCCCCGGCGCGAAGAAGGTGGCGATCGTCACCAAGATCGACGCGGCATCCCGGCCGGCCGTGGCAGAGCAGCTGCTGGCGATCTCCGAGCTCCGCAACTGGGAGGCGATCATCCCGATCTCCTCGACCAGCAACCTGCAGCTCGACATCCTGACCGCCGAGCTCATCAAACTGCTGCCGCGCTCAGAGAAGCTCTACCCCGACGACCAGACCACCGACGAGGGTCTCGAACAGCGCATCTCCGAGCTCATCCGCGAGGCGGCCCTCGAAGGTGTGCAGGATGAACTCCCGCACTCGATCGCCGTGACCATCGACGACATGATCGAGCGTGACGACCGCGACCTCGTCGAGATCTACGCCAACCTGTTCGTCGAGCGCGACAGCCAGAAGGGAATCATCATCGGCAAGTCGGGCGGGCGCCTCGGCGACGTCGGAGCCCGGGCGCGTGCCGCCATCGAGCCGCTGGTCGGCAAACAGGTCTTCCTGAGCATCCGCGTCAAGGTCGCCAAGGACTGGCAGCGCGACGCCAAGCAACTGGGCAGGCTCGGGTTCTGACCATCGGCCCGATCATTGACCGCTACCCTGTAACCGTGGCTGAATCGACAACCCCCAATCCGTTCGGCCAGGTGCTCGTCGCCCTGGTCACGCCGTTCACCGCCGACGGTGAAGTCGACTGGGCCAGCGTCGAGAAGCACATCGACAGTGTCATCACCGACGGGGCAGACGGCATCGTCGTCAGCGGAACCACGGGCGAGACCTCCACGCTCACCGACCCCGAGAAGATCCGGCTCGTCGAGGTCGCGAAGTCGGTCGCAGACGGCCGCGCCAAGATCATCACCGGCGGCGGCTCGAACGAGACCGCCCATGCCATGCAGCTCGCCAAACAGAGCGAGAAGGCGGGCGCCGACGGCAACCTCGTCGTGACGCCGTACTACAACAAGCCAACCCAGGCGGGTGTGCTGACGCACTTCCGCATGATCGCCGATGCGACCGACCTGCCGGTCATCCTGTACGACATCCCCGGTCGCACCGGCATCCCGATCAGCTACGACACGATCCTGCGGGCGGCCAAGCACCCGAACATCCTGGCGATCAAAGACGCCAAGGGCGACTTCAGCGAGGTCAGCCGGGTGCTGAACCAGACCGACCTGATGTACTTCTCGGGCGATGACTCGAACGTGCTGCCGCACCTCGCCATCGGGGCGACCGGCCTCATCGGCGTGACCAACAACATCGCCGCGCGCCCGTACCGCATCATGATCGACGCGGTGAACTCCGGCGATCTGGCCACCGCCACCTCGATGCACCAGGCGCTCGAGCCCCTCGTGCGCGCGACCATGACGCACGTGCCCGGCACCGTCGCGGCCAAGTACATCCTGCACGGCCTCGGCCGCATCTCGAGCCCCCGCGTGCGGTTGCCCCTGGTCGGCCCCGAAGAGTGGGAAGCGGCGAAGATCGAAGACGAGATCGATCTCGTCAGGAGCATCCCCGGGGTCAGCTTCACCAACTTCCGTCCCGACCGAAATGCAGCCGCCGGTGGCGCGCTGCCCAAGATTCCCGGCACCACCCGCTAGAACGCGGAACCCATCACAACTCCATACCCGAAGACTTGAGGAGGGCATATGCCCAACGCTTCATACGAACCACGTCCACTTGAGAAAGACACCCTGCGCGTCATCCCGATCGGCGGTCTCGGCGAGATCGGTCGCAACATGACCGTGTTCGAGATCAACGGCAAGCTGCTGATCGTCGACTGCGGCGTTCTCTTCCCCGAAGAGACCCAGCCCGGTGTCGACCTCATCCTGCCCGACTTCTCGCTGGTGAAGGACCGCCTGCGCGATGTCGTCGGCATCGTGCTCACGCACGGCCACGAAGACCACATCGGCGCCGTTCCCTACCTGCTGCGCCTGAAGAACGACATTCCCCTGATCGGCTCGGGCCTCACGCTCGCGCTCGTCGAGGCGAAGCTCAAAGAGCACCGCATCAAGCCCTACACCTTCCAGGTCGAAGAGGGCCAGATCGAGAAGATGGGCCCCTTCGAACTCGAGTTCGTGGCCGTGAACCACTCGATTCCGGATGCCCTGGCCGTCGCCATCAAGACCGTCGCCGGTGTCGTGCTGCACACCGGTGACTTCAAGATGGACCAGCTTCCGCTCGACAACCGCATCACCGACCTGCGCGCCTTCGCCCGTCTCGGCGAGGCCGGCGTCGACCTGTTCCTCTCGGACTCGACCAACGCAGACGTGCCCGGGTTCACCCCCTCCGAGCGCACGATCGGCCCCGTTCTCGAGAGCGTCATCGCCCGCGCCCCGCGCCGCGTCATCGTCGCCAGCTTCTCCTCGCACGTGCACCGCGTGCAGCAGGTTCTGGATGCCGCCCACGCCAACGGTCGCCGCGTGGCGCTGCTCGGCCGCTCCATGGTGCGCAACATGGGCATCGCTGAGGAGCTCGGCTACCTCAAGGTGCCCGACGGCGTGCTGGTGGACTTCAAGAAGGCCGGCGACATCCCCGACGACAAGATCGTCTACATGTCGACCGGTTCGCAGGGCGAGCCGATGGCCGTTCTCTCCCGCATGGCGAACCTCGAGCACCAGATCGAGGTCGGCCCGGGCGACACCGTCATCCTCGCCTCCTCGCTCATCCCCGGCAACGAGAACGCGGTCTACCGCGTCATCAACGGCCTGACCAAGCTCGGCGCGACCGTCGTGCACAAGGGCAACGCGAAGGTGCACGTCTCCGGGCACGCCGCCGCGGGCGAACTGCTCTACTGCTACAACATCCTGAAGCCGAAGAACGTCATGCCGGTGCACGGCGAATACCGCCACCTCGTCGCGAACGCGCAGCTCGCCATCGAGACCGGCGTTCCTGCGCGCAACACGATCCTCGCCGACGACGGAACCGTCATCGACCTGCGCGACGGCATCGCGACCGTCGTGGGCCAGTACGACCTCGGCTTCGTCTACGTCGACGGCCAGACCGTCGGCGAGGTGACCGACGACGACCTCAAGGATCGTCTCGTGCTGAGCGAGGAGGGCTTCATCTCGGTCATCGTCGTCATCGAGGCCGGAACCGGCCGCATCGTCGTCGGCCCGGAGATCCACGCCAAGGGCTTCGCCGAAGACGACTCCGTCTTCGACAAAGTCAAGCCGAAGATCGCGGCGGCCCTGATCGAGGCCGTCGGCAACGGAACGCGCGACACCCACGCCCTGCAGCAGGTGGTGCGTCGCACCGCCGGCCGCTGGGTGAACACCGCCTACCGTCGCCGCCCCATGATCGTGCCGGTCGTCATCGAGGCCTGATCCCGCTCGTCCCTTCGTGCGGTGGGCCCGTTCGCGTAATGCGAGCGGGCCTTCGGCGTCTCTGCCCTCCTTTCACGAAATTGGAAGTTGTTTCGAAAGTCCCGTAATGCCAGGCAGGAATCCGACTCTCTCTCCATGACAGCTATTCCTCCTTACAGAAGGCACTCACATGACACGAAAACTCACCCTGCTGGCCTCGGCTGCTCTGACGACCGCAGCGGTAGCGTCGCTCATCTTCAGCGGCACGGAATCAGCTTCGGCCAAGCCGATCCATCCACGCTCGGACTCCTATCTTTCATTCGTCGTGCCGATCGACCCAACGGCACCTAATGCGCCGATAAGGGCTTCCGGGCAGGGGAATCTTTTCTGGCTACAGGAAGACGACCCTAAGTCTTACAGTGTCGCCATCTCATGTGATGACGGCGCAACGATTCCGGTGAGGATGCTCTACAACCTCGCCCGTGGGCACTCCGTCGACTATCTCGCGGAGTTTCCCGTAGCCGAGCAAGGCCACACGTGCACCCTGCATGGTCGGGCTCCCTGGGAACGTACTCTGCTTTTCTCGACGCCACGACTTGAGTTCTACGGCACCAATCATTTCCTCCGAATGGACAGTTCCCCGATTCCTGTCTACGACTATCCCGGCGCGACCGACGAGACTGAGTCGGCGGAATAGCAACCACGCGCCGACCCCAGGCGGTCTTCCGTGGGCTGACGCTCCCGACCGCGAACGCTGATCAGTCGGTGTCTCGTTTCGGAGCAGGCATTTGGTGATCGTCGATCTACTACCGAGCACACAGATGCGTCTGTGCGATTTGTGGAAATGCGCAAGATCCGCGGTCGCTTGAGATATACGGAAGGACGCTCATGTCACAAATCATCCGCCATCTATCTGCAGTTGCCTTTGCTGGCGTTGGAGGCCTCGCGCTCGTCGTCGGCGGCGCTGCCGTGGGAGCCAGCGCGGCGCCGCTTCCGACGACGTTGCAAACGCCGACGGCGCCGCCGGCCAGCGGATACACCTACGCCGCCTTCGTCGTACCGAGCGCAGCGCAGAACGGTGGCGCGGCGTATGTTCCCGTCGAGGGAGCGATCGACGGCGCCGGGAGCAGCTACCGCCTCGCCGACTACAGCGTGCGGCTGGTCTGCAACAGCTCGAGCTTTTATCCGGTCAACCTGACCACGTTCGGCGGTGGCTCCATTGCCTTTTCGTCGCTGGTGCCGATCACCGAGGCCGGTCATACCTGTTACCTGACCGCAGCATCGGCGATCTCCTCCCAGCGCATCGACTTCGCACCCAGCCAGACCTCCTTCGCGGGCGGGCTTCTACCGACCGCCGTGGTGCGCGCATCCTCCCGTATCGTCAACCGCTCGGCTGCAGGAGGGCTGTGATGCGCGCCTTCATCTCCGTGCTCGTGGGCTTTCTGTGCTTCAGCGTCCTCCCGGTCGCCGCCCAGCCCGCGATCGCGTCACCAGCATCGACCGTCGTCGGCGAGTCCGTTTTCATCGTTCCCGCACAGACGGCTTCGTTCGACCACATCCCGGTCGTGGGGATGCTCGAGAGAGCCAGTCTCGGCGCGCGGCCAGCGGACTACTCGGTGCGTCTGGTCTGTTCCACGGGGCGTACCTTTGACGCCTCGGTCTCGATGCCGCGCTCGGGCGGGCTGCCGTTCGATGCGGCACTTCCCCTCAGCGAAGTGGGCGCGACCTGTGGGGTCGTCGCCACGACGACCAACCCGGGCCAGACCTTCTCCTTCTACCGGCCCGACGTGCGCCCGTCGACGGGTTCTGGCTCGGTCTCGTCGGTGCGCCTCCGCGCCATGATCGTGAATCACTCCGGGAACGGCGGGCTGTGAGCGCAAATGGGGGCGCACGGTGCGCCGCGGGGGCGGTGACGGTGGAGGCCAGTAGCGTGGACGCATGGCTACGAGTACCAGGGCGAACTCCCGTGCCCGCGGCAGCGCGGGTGGCACCGGCAACGGCGCGAACGCGAATCGCCGCGCGCCCGCCAAAGCACCCGCGAAGGCGCCGGTGAAGCAGCAGGCCACCGCGACCCAGAAGACTCTCAAGTACCCGGTCGAGAACGACGGCCCGGGCATCTTCACCACGATTTGGCTCGGTATGGCGCACCTCGCGGGCGGCGCGGCGCGCGCCTTCGGGCACGAGAAGCTTGCGAAAGACGAGCGACGCGACGGTTTTCCATTCCTGCTCTTCCTGCTGGCCGTGGCGGGAGCCGTCATCGAGTGGTTCCTCGTCGCGAGCCCGGTCGCCAACCTGCTCGACGCGTACTCCTTCGGCGGCCTGTTCGGCCGTGTGGCCTATGCGCTGCCGGTCATCATGCTGCTGCTCGCTATCTGGTTGTTCCGGCATCCGAATTCCGTCGACGACAACGGGCGGATCGGCATCGGGCTCGGCATCCTGCTGCTCATGGTCTCGGGCCTCTGCCACATCTTCAGCGCCCAGCCGTCGCCCGCGCAGGGCATGGAGACGCTGGCGACCGCCGGGGGAGTGTTCGGCTGGGTGATCGCGGCGCCCCTGATCGCCATCATCACGCCGATCGGGGCGACCATCGTCGTCTGCGCGCTGCTCGTTCTCTCGCTCTTCATCATCACGAAGACGCCACCGAACAAGGTCGCACAGCGCTCCCGCGAGCTCTACGCCTACCTCTTCGGCGCCGCGTTCGGCGAAGCACCCGAGTCACGGGACGACCGCGAAGGTCGCGAGCCGAAGGTGCCGCGCGCGGGCAAGGGCGCATCGAGCGCAGGCCAGACGGGCGACCTCGAACTCGACATCGACCCCGCCGACGACGAATCGCTTCCCTGGTGGCGACGCAACAAGAGCGGTCGCGAAGAAGACCCCGCCTTCGACTCTCCGATCATCCCGACCGACTCGGTCAAGCCCGCTCCGATCCACATCGAGGATCGAACGCCGCCCACGGAGATCATCGATCGCACGATCGACGAGAGCCGCGGGTTCGACGCCGTGCTGGGCGACATGGAGGCCGCCGAGCAGGCCGTCAGGCGTTTCACCGGCGAGATCCTGCCCGGCTCGAAGTCGGCCACGGGCATCCGTGACGACGCGGCCGGCGACAGTGCCTCGTTCACGGGTGTGCTCTTCGGCGACGCGCCGGGTGGCGCAGGCACCGGTGCCGGTGCTGCCGCCGCTGCCGGTGCCGCCGGTGCCGCATCTTCCCTGGGCGGCGCGGCGGCCGGGGGAGTCCCCGCGACGCAACCGTTCCCCACGGCGGCGACAGCGGTTCCGGATGCCCTTCCCGGCCTGTCGCCCGACGACACGTTCATCCCCCTCGCCGAGGTGAAAGAGCTCGAGGCGCAGAACTACTCGCTCCCACCGGTGGGCAGCCTCGCGCTCGGCGAGCCGTCGAAGGCCCGCTCGCAGGCGAACGACGACATCGTGCGGGCGCTCACCGACGTGCTCTCGCAGTTCCAGGTGGATGCGAAGGTCACCGGCTTCTCGCGCGGCCCGACCGTGACCCGCTACGAGATCGAGCTCGGCCCGGGCGTGAAGGTCGAGCGCGTCACGGCGCTCAGCAAGAACCTGTCGTACGCGGTCGCGAGCAACGAGGTGCGCATCCTCTCGCCGATCCCCGGGCGGAGCGCCATCGGCATCGAGATCCCGAACACCGATCGGGAGATCGTCGTGCTCGGCGACGTGCTGCGTTCGGCGAAGGCCACCAACGACACGCACCCGATGACGATCGGCGTGGGCAAAGACGTCGAGGGCAAGTTCATCATCGCGAACCTCGCGAAGATGCCCCACCTCCTCGTCGCCGGTTCGACGGGTTCGGGCAAGTCGAGCTTCGTCAACTCCATGGTCACGAGCATCCTGATGCGCGCCACGCCTGCCGAGGTGCGCATGGTGCTCATCGACCCGAAGCGCGTGGAACTCACCGCCTACCAGGGAGTGCCCCATCTGATCACCCCCATCATCACGAACCCGAAGAAGGCCGCCGAAGCGCTGGCCTGGGTCGTGAAGGAGATGGACATGCGGTACGACGACCTCGAGAGCTTCGGGTTCCGTCACATCGACGACTTCAACCGCGCGGTCGTGAACGGGGAGATCATCCTCCCGCCCGGGAGCAGCCGGGTGCTGAAGCCGTACCCTTACCTCCTGATCGTGGTCGACGAGCTCGCCGACCTGATGATGGTGGCGCCGAGGGATGTCGAAGACTCGATCGTGCGTATCACACAGCTGGCACGGGCATCCGGAATCCACCTCGTGCTGGCGACCCAGCGACCGAGTGTCGACGTCGTAACCGGCCTGATCAAGGCCAACGTGCCGTCGCGCCTGGCTTTCGCCGTGACGAGTGTCACCGACTCCCGCGTCATCCTCGACCAGCCGGGAGCCGACAAGCTCATCGGGCAGGGTGACGCGCTGTTCCTGCCGATGGGGGCGTCGAAGTCGATCCGCGTTCAGGGTGCGTGGGTGAGCGAGACCGAGATCGCAAAGGTGGTCGAGCACGTCACGCGGCAGGCCCGCCCGGAATACCGGCAGGATGTCACGGTCGCCGCGGCCTCCAAGCAGATCGACTCCGACATCGGCGACGACCTCGAGGTGCTGCTGCAGGCGGCCGAGCTGATCGTGTCGACCCAGTTCGGCTCGACGTCGATGCTGCAGCGCAAGCTGAAGGTCGGCTTCGCGAAGGCCGGTCGCCTGATGGATCTGCTCGAATCGCGCGAGATCGTCGGCGCCTCCGAGGGGTCGAAGGCCCGCGACGTGCTCGTCACGCCGGACCAGCTGCCGCAGGTGCTCGCGATGCTGCGCGGGTCGGATGTCGCGGGCTCCGCGTCGGCGGGTTCCTCTCCTGCACAGCCCACGCCGGCCCCCGAGTCTGCACACATGGAGTACGGCGACCCTCTCGCCGAACCGGGCTCCGAGTATCCTGAGGTGGAGGGCGACGCCGACGAAGACGCGTGGGGCCTCACCGGCAGAGAGTAGTGACATGACCGTTTCGCCCGACGCGCAGGCTGCACCCGCAGCGCGTTCCAGCAACTGGAACCTTCCGAACGCGATCACGATCGTGCGCATCCTGCTGGCGCCCGTCTTCTTCTGGATGCTGTTGGCCGACAATGGCGCCGACGGTGTCGTGCGCTATCTCGCAGCCATTCTCTTCATCCTCGCCATCGCGACCGACGGTGTCGACGGCCATCTCGCACGCAAGAACAACCAGGTCACCGACCTCGGCAAGATCCTCGACCCGATCGCCGACAAGGTGCTGACGGGTGCTGCGCTCGTCGGCCTGTCGATCCTGGCCGAGCTGCCCTGGTGGGTGACGATCATCATCCTGGTACGCGAAGTCGGCATCACGGTGTTCCGGTTCGCCGTGATCAAGCGCCGGGTGATCCCGGCGTCCCGCGGTGGCAAGCTGAAGACGCTGGCGCAGTCCATCGCGATCTCGCTGGCCCTTCTGCCGCTCTGGGTTCCGCTCGGCGACTGGATGTTCGTGGTCAACGCCGTCTTCATGTCGATCGCCTTCGTGCTGACGGTCATCACCGGGCTCGACTACCTCTACCAAGACGCGAAGCTGAACCGGGCGGCGAAGTCCGGGAGTTCGCCCGCGTGACCGAGCACGGGTCGACCACCGAGGGTGCAGAGGGAATCGATCTCACGGCTCGCCTCATCGCCGACCTCACCCGCCTCGGCGAGACCGTCGCCGTGGCCGAGTCGCTGACCGGTGGGCTGCTCGCTGCGGAACTCATCCGTCCGCCGGGGGCGTCGAACGTGGTGTACGGGGGAGTGATCGCCTACAACACCGCCATCAAGGCGTCGGTTCTGGGTGTCGATGGCGACCTGCTGCGACGCTTCGGCCCCGTTCATCCGGAGGTCGCCGAGCAGATGGCCGAAGGGGTGCGCCACGTGCTCGCCGTCGACGGAACACCCGCTTCGATCGGAGTGGCAACGACCGGGGTTGCCGGCCCCGGCCCGCAGGGCGACCAGCCGGCCGGCACCGTCTTCGTCGGGTTCAGTCGCGACGGGCGCAGCCGCAGTTTCGAGTTGCAGCTGAGCGGTGATCGCGACCAGATCAGGGCCGCCGCCGTGAGCGAAGCCGTGCGAATCCTCCGATCGCAGTTCTGAGAAGGTTGCGCGGGAATGACTCAGGTTTCGATCTCGTTACACCTGTTGTCATTAACAACGAAAGTCCAGTCGGAGTCGTTTAGAGTTTGTGTACGCACCACCGACCGGATAGCACAGCTAAGGAGGCTCCGATGATTTTAGTTCGTCAAGAAATCGGCGACGTTCTGCGGGACTTCCGTCTTCAGAAGGGCAGAACCCTTCGGCAGGTGGCGAGCAAGGCAAGCGTCGCGCTCGGCTATCTCAGTGAGGTGGAGCGCGGGCAGAAAGAGGCCTCGAGCGAGATCCTCGCGTCGGTCGCCGACGCCCTCGACACTCCGATCTCGGTCATCATGCGCGAGGTCGGCGATCGCCTTGCCGTCATCGAGGGCATCGACACGATTCCCGACACCGTGCCCGACGAATTCGTCGCGGGCTTCGACACGTCGCTGGCGGCCCGCTAAGCGGTGCGCGTCAGCGAGTTCCGCCAGGCCGTTCTCGACGAGTTCGGGGCTGGTTTCGGTCGGGTCGTGACCGGCGACCTCATTCTGAGCGAGTTCGGCGGCCGCACGGCAGAGCAGGCGATCGACGCGGGTGAAGATGCCCGTGAGGTCTGGCTTGCACTCTGTCGCGCGGCCGATGTGCCGCCGAGCCGGTGGTACGGGGTAGGGCTGCCGCAGCCGCGTTCCTGATCGCTCAGACGTGTGTTCGAATGGCGCGACACGCCGAAGTCGCTCTTCGAAGGTGTGTTCGATTCGCGTAGTCTCCTTCACAGCACCTGTTTTCGGTCTTTTCTCCACAGAATGGACGCCCGCCCGCAGCAATGTCGGTGGCTGTCCGTAGCGTGGTGAAGGTAAGAGACAGACGCGAATAAGCCTTGTCGTCAGCCCGATGTGTCGCCCCTGGAGGGTGTCCATCATCAGGCGCGACAGCCTATAGGCGCACCATACCGTGGCGCAGAACCGGGAGAACCCGGGCTCGGCGAGCACCAGATCGAAGGAGACACCATGCCCTCAGACGCAACCCGGGAGAAGGCTCTCGAAACAGCGCTCGCCCAGATCGACCGCCAGTTCGGTAAAGGCTCGGTGATGCGCCTCGGCAGCGACGACCGTGCACCCGTCGAAGTGATTCCGACCGGTTCCATCGCGCTCGACGTCGCGCTCGGCATCGGGGGTCTGCCTCGCGGCCGCATCGTGGAGATCTACGGCCCGGAATCGTCGGGTAAGACCACCCTGACGCTGCACGCGATCGCCAACGCGCAGCGCGAAGGCGGCATCGCCGCGTTCATCGATGCTGAGCACGCGCTCGACCCCGAATACGCGAAGAAGCTCGGTGTCGACATCGACGCGCTGCTGGTGTCGCAGCCCGACACCGGTGAGCAGGCGCTCGAGATCGCCGACATGCTCGTGCGCTCGGGCTCGATCGACCTCATCGTCATCGACTCGGTCGCAGCTCTCGTGCCCCGCGCAGAGATCGAGGGCGAGATGGGTGACTCCCACGTCGGCCTGCAGGCCCGCCTCATGTCGCAGGCTCTCCGCAAGCTCACCGGTGGTCTGAACCAGACCAACACCACGATGATCTTCATCAACCAGTTGCGAGAGAAGATCGGTGTGTTCTTCGGCAGCCCCGAGACCACTGCCGGTGGTAAGGCACTGAAGTTCTACGCCTCCATCCGTCTCGACATCCGTCGTATCGAGACGCTGAAGGAGGGAACAGAAGCCGTCGGTAACCGCACCCGCGTCAAGGTCGTCAAGAACAAGATGGCGCCGCCCTTCAAGCAGGCCGAGTTCGACATCATCTACGGCATCGGCATCTCCCGCGAGGGCAGCCTGATCGACTTCGGTGTCGAGCACGAGATCGTGCGCAAGTCGGGTGCCTGGTACACCTACGACGGTGAGCAGCTCGGCCAGGGCAAGGAGAACTCGCGCCGGTTCCTCAAAGAGAACCCCGATGTCGCGATCGAGATCGAGAACAAGATCAAGATGAAGCTGGGCCTTCTCGAAGACCCGAATGCGCCGAAGGCCGTGCCTGCGGGCACCGTCGGCGGTGCCGCTGGTTCCGCGTCGACCGGCAAGGCCGACGCAGGGGCCTCGGCTGCCGGCGGCGGGCTCGCAACCGGCCCCGCTGCTCCGAAGGTCGCCGCCCGAAAGAGCGCGTAGCCCGTGACCGCGAAGGTCTCGTACTTCCCCGGGGTGCTGCCGCCTGAGGCGGTGGCACCCGAGGGGGAGCCGCAGAGTGCCGAGGCTGCACAGGCTGAGGCAACGGAGGCAGCGGCACCGGTCAGCGCGGCGTCGCCGGTCGCACTCGCACTGGTACCGGCGCTGGCGGCCGCATCGGCGCTTGAACCGGCACTGGCACCCGCGCCGGCGAAGCCTCTTCCCACCGTGTGGTGGAACGAGGAGGAGCCTGCGCTCGAGCAGCAGCCTGCGTTCCGGCAGGGGCATGCGTTCGCGGACGAGCCCGCGTTCGAGGAGGAGTCCCCGTTCGAGGAGGAGCCCGCGTTCGAAGAGGAGCCGATGAGCGAGGGGGAGCGCGCCGCGTTCCTCGAGAACATCGTGGTGCGAGCTCTTGCGCGCAAGGGTCTCTCAGAATGGGAGATCACGAAGCTCCTGACGACGAACGGGGTGGAGGAGCACGAGCTCGAGCCCTTCCTCGAGCGTTGCCGCGACAACCGCTACATCGACGACTTCGACCTGGCCCAGACGCTGGTGGAGTCGCTGCACCGTCGAAAGGGCTACGGCCGCTCGCAGATCAAGAACGAGCTCTCGGTGCGCCACATCCAGCCCGAGATCATCTCCGCCGCGCTCGAGGCGCTCGACGACGACGACGAATTGCGACGGGCCACAGAGATCGCCCAGAAGCGTGCACCGTCGCTGGCGCGGCTCGACGCGGCGACCGCCGAGCGTCGTCTGACGTCGTTCCTGATGCGCAAGGGGTACCCCTCGGCGATCATCCGAACAGCGGTCAGTGCCGCTCTCACACCGCAGTCGCGCGGGGTGAGGTTCAGATAGAGCAACCGTAGACTGGGGTCACTATGAGCAGTGTGAGTGAAGCCCCGACGATCATCCGGCCGTCAGATGCGGCGGTCGAACAGACGGGTCGGGTTCGCACCTACGAGGTGCGAACTTACGGCTGCCAGATGAATGTTCACGACTCCGAGCGGCTCAGTGGTTCGCTCGAAGCCGCGGGGTACGTTCGCGACGAGAGCGGCGAGGCCGACGTCGTCGTGATCAACACCTGCGCGGTGCGCGAGAACGCCGACAACAAGCTGTACGGCAACCTCGGCTACCTCGCCTCGGTGAAGAAGCGGCACGAGGGAATGCAGATCGCTGTCGGCGGCTGCCTGGCCCAGAAAGACAAGTCGACCATCCTCTCGAAGGCCCCGTGGGTCGACGTGGTTTTCGGCACGCACAACATGGGTGCCCTGCCGAGCCTGCTCGAGAGGGCACGCCACAACGATGAGGCGCAGATCGAGATCCTCGACGCCCTCGAGACGTTCCCGTCGACGCTGCCGACCAAGCGCGACTCGAGTTACAGCGGCTGGGTCTCGATCTCCGTCGGGTGCAACAACACCTGCACGTTCTGCATCGTCCCCTCGCTCCGGGGCAAGGAGAAAGACCGGCGTCCCGGCGAGGTGCTGCGGGAGATCCAGTCCCTCGTCGACGACGGGGCGATCGAGGTGACGCTGCTCGGGCAGAACGTCAACTCGTACGGCGTGGAGTTCGGCGACCGCCAGGCATTCAGCAAGCTGCTCCGCGCAGCCGGCACCATCCCGGGTCTTGAGCGCATCCGCTTCACGAGCCCGCATCCCGCGGCGTTCACAGACGACGTGATCGACGCGATGGCCGAGACGCCCGCCGTCATGCCTCAGCTGCACATGCCGTTGCAGTCGGGTTCCGACCGCATTCTGAAGGCGATGAAGCGCTCCTACCGCTCGGCGAAGTTCCTCGGCATCCTCGAGCGGGTGCGGGAACGCATGCCGCACGCGGCCATCAGCACCGACATCATCGTCGGATTTCCGGGCGAGACCGAAGAGGACTTCCAGGAGACGCTGCGCGTCGTCGAGGAGTCGCGCTTCGCCACGGCGTTCACGTTCCAGTACTCGATCCGCCCGGGCACTCCGGCGGCCACGATGGCCGACCAGGTGCCGAAGCAGATCGTGCAGGAGCGCTACGAACGACTCACGGCCTTGCAGGATCGCATCGCCTGGGAGGAGAACCAGAAGGTCGTCGGCCGGTCGGTCGAGCTCCTGGTCGCCGCCGGTGAGGGCCGCAAAGACTCCGACACCCACCGCATGAGCGGCCGGGCCGAAGACTCCCGTCTGGTGCACTTCGACGTGCCGGAGGGGTCGCCGGTACCGCGCCCGGGCGACGTCGTGACGGTCGAGGTGACGGGCGCCAAGCCGTACTACCTCATCGCCGACTCCGTCGACGGCACGCCCCTCATGGTGCGCCGCACCCGCGCCGGCGACGCGTGGGAACGCGACCAAGTCGACTCGTGTGCTGTGCCCGCACACGGTGGTTCCAGTGCGGCCGGCAGCACAGGTGCGCCCGCGCGCGTCTCGCTCGGGCTCCCGAGCCTCCGTGTCGCCACGAGCCCGATCTACGATCTCGCCGACGGCCTCCGCTGAGGCGGGGAATGCCCGAGCACTCCGCCGCGTCCGCTTCGACGCCCGCGTCAGCGACCGCACCAGCGCCAACGCCCGCGACCGCACCAGCGCTCGTGTCAACGCCGGCGCCAGCGACTGCACCAGCGCCCGTGTCCTCTCCAGCACCGGCGCCCGCGCCGCACGGCAACGACTTTCCGGCGCCCGAGATCGTGGCCGTCGTCGGCGCGACCGGCACCGGAAAGTCCGAGCTCTCCCTCGCCCTCGCCGAGCGGTTCGCCGCTGAGGGCCGCCCCGCCGAGATCGTCAACGCCGACGCCATGCAGCTCTACCGCGGCATGGACATCGGCACGGCCAAATTGACCGTCGACGAGCGCCGCGGCATCCCGCACCACCTGCTCGACGTGCTAGAGGTCACGGCCGACGGCTCCGTCGCCGACTACCAGCGCGACGCTCGCGCCGCGATCGACGACATCCTCTCTCGGGGTGCGGTGCCGATCCTCGTGGGCGGTTCCGGGCTCTACGTCTCGTCGGTGGTCTTCGACTTCCAGTTCCCGGTGCGGAACGAAGCCGTGCGAACGGCGCTCGAAGCCGAGCTCGAGACGGTCGGGCTCGCCGCACTGTGGCGGCGGCTCGCCGACGCCGACGCGGAGGCCGCGGCATCCATCGGCCCGCACAATGCGAGGCGCATCGTTCGGGCCCTCGAAGTGATCACCCTGACGGGCAGACCGGTGACCGGGCAGCTCCCCGAGGAGACGGTCTGGTGGCGCCGGGCGGCGATCGTCGCTCTGCGGCACCCCCGCGAACTGCTCGTGGAACGTCTCGATCGCCGTGTCGAGGCGATGTGGGCGGCCGGCTTGGTCGATGAGGTCGCGTCGCTCGTTCCACAGGGGCTCGAGCAGGCTACCACCGCGCGGCGCGCCATCGGCTATGCCCAGGCGCTGGCCGAACTGCACGGCGAGGTTTCGAGGCCGGAGGCGATCGCCGAGGCACAGGCGCTGACCCGGCGCTACGCGCGCCGCCAGGTCAGCTGGTTCCGCCGCTACCGTGAGGCGGAGTGGTTCGACTCCGCAGACGAGTCGCTGGTCGAGCGCGTGTGGCGCGGCATCCGGATGTCGACAACCGACGCCCTCGACGGGTGAGTGCAGCGTGAGCCTCTAGGCTGGCAGCATGGGCATCGATCTGCACTTCACCAAGGGCCAGGGCACCGGTAACGACTTCGTTCTCATCACCGACCCCGACGGTGAGATCGAGCTGACACCCGCCCAGATCGCCTCGCTCTGCGACCGGCACTTCGGCATCGGCGCCGACGGGCTCATCCGCGCCGTGCGGTCGAGGAGCATCGCGGATGGGGCGCAGGCGCTCGAGGCAGACCCCGACGCCGAATGGTTCATGGACTACCACAACGCCGACGGTTCGCCCGCGGAGATGTGCGGCAACGGCATCCGCGTGTTCTCGAAGTACCTGCTCGACAACGGACTGGCCGAGCTGGCGCAGGGCGACACGCTCGTGATCGGTACGCGGGCCGGTGTCATCGACGTGCAGCGCAACCTGACGGGTTTCCAGGCCGACCTCGGCCGCTGGCGACTGGATGGCGGCGAGCCGCTGGTGCGAGCGAAGAACCTGCAGGTCGCCCGGCCGGGTCTCGGCATCAACGTCGGCAACCCGCACGTCGTCGTCGCCCTCGCCGACGAAGAGGAGCTGGAGTCGGCCGACCTCACGTTCATTCCCCACCTGGAGCCGGCTCCGATCGACGGGGCCAACGTCGAGTTCGTGGTGCCGCTCGAGCCGCTGGTGCGGAACGGTGTCGGCCACATCCGCATGCGCGTGCACGAGCGGGGCAGCGGCGAGACCCTCTCGTGCGGCACGGGCGCCGTGGCCGCGGCGCTGGCGATCCGCTACTGGGCGGGGGCCGGTGCGCCGAACCAGTGGCGCGTCGAGGTGCCGGGTGGCGCGGTCGGCGTGCGCATGTACGCCACCGAAGACGGCGAGCACGTGGCGCTGTCGGGCCCGGCGGAGCTCGTCTACGAGGGCGACGTCACGCTCAACTGAGTCGCGCGCGCTCCTCGTGCAGCCGGGCCCGCAGCACCCGGTACCCCTTGTTCGTCGCCGCCCGGGTCACCTCGAACCCGCTCGGCAGCGCGTCGTCGAGCCACCGGTGCAGCGAATCCGACCCGAGGTTGCGCTGCACGACGAGCCACGCATCCGACCCCGGCTCGAGGCGCGGCAGCCACTGCAGCAGCAGCGCGTGCAGCTCCTCCTTGCCCACCCTGATCGGCGGGTTCGACCAGATCGTCATGAACAGCAGGTCGGCGGGAACATCTGCGGGCAGCACGGCGTTGACATTGTCGAGGCCGAGCGCAGAGGCATTCGCCCTCACCAGATCGAGAGCCCGCTCGTTGACGTCAACAGCCCACACGGTGGCGTGGGGTGACAACAGGGCAAGGGTCAGCGATATCGGGCCCCATCCGCAGCCGATATCGAGAAGGTTGCCGCCGGGAGGCGGCGCAGGCGTGTTCGCCAGCAGAACCTGGGTGCCGGCATCCACTCGGTCGGGGCTGAACACCCCGCCCGCCGTCGTGGCGACGAAGTCACAGCCGGCGAGCGTCACCGGAATCTCCCGCAGGCGGAGTTCTGTCGATGGGCGAGCCGAGAAGTAGTGCCCATTGTCAGAAGCCATAGAGGGAATGTAGCAAACGAGAGGTCTATCCTTGAACCCAATGACTGAACACGATTCATCTTTCACCGGCGAGGCCGAAGAGGCAGCGACGCCCGCAAACCCGGGTGCCGAGCGCGCCGGCGGCGCCCGGAACACGACGGCGACACAGGATGCCGTCGGCCGCGTTCTCGCGCGCTCAGAGGCCCGATCATCCGGCTACGCCCTGTTCTCGCCCGGCAGTGCGCAGGCGCTCGCCCGCCCAGAGGCCCGCCAGAGCGGGATGCCCGGGGCCAACCACGACGGCGACCAGTTCGATCTCGCCGACCGCCAGGCCCTCCGCCGCGTGGCCGGCCTCTCGACCGAGCTCGAAGACGTCACCGAGGTCGAGTACCGGCAGCTGCGCCTCGAGAATGTGGTGCTGATCGGCGTCTACACGCAGGGCACCCTGACCGACGCCGAGAACTCGCTGCACGAGCTCGCCGCCCTCGCCGAGACGGCCGGCGCTGTCGTGCTCGACGGGCTGTTGCAGCGACGCCCGAACCCCGACCCCAGCACCTACTTCGGCAAGGGCAAGGCAGAGGAGCTCGCCGGCGTCGTGAAGGCGCTCGGCGCCGACACCGTCATCGCCGACAGCGAGCTCGCGCCCAGCCAGCGGCGTGCGCTCGAAGACATCGTGAAGGTGAAGGTGATCGACCGCACGGCCGTCATCCTCGACATTTTCAGCCAGCACGCGAAGAGCCGGGAGGGCAAGGCGCAGGTCGAACTCGCCCAGCTCGAGTACCTCCTGCCCCGGCTTCGCGGGTGGGGTGAGTCGATGTCCCGCCAGGCCGGTGGCCAGGTCGGTGGCGCCAGTTCGGGCATGGGTTCCCGTGGCCCGGGTGAGACGAAGATCGAGCTCGACCGTCGTCGCATCCACACCCGTATGTCGCGCCTGCGCAAGCAGATCGCGGCGATGAAGCCTGCGCGCGAGGCGAAGCGGGCGAACCGCAAGCGCAACACCGTTCCCTCGGTGGCGATCGCGGGGTACACGAACGCCGGCAAGTCCTCGCTGCTGAACCGCATCACCGGTGCGGGCCTCCTGGTCGAGAACGCCCTGTTCGCGACTCTGGATGCCACGGTGCGCCGCACACAGACCGGCGACGGCCGCGAATTCACGTTCGTCGACACCGTCGGCTTCGTGCGGAGCCTGCCCACGCAGCTGGTGGAGGCGTTCCGCTCCACGCTCGAAGAGGTCGCCGACGCCGACGTCATCGTGCACGTGGTCGACGGCTCACACCCCGACCCCGCGAGCCAGCTCGCGACCGTGCGCGACGTGATCGGCGAGGCGGGCGCCCGCGACATCCCCGAGCTCGTCGTCTTCAACAAGAGCGACCTCGTCTCAGAGAGCGACCGCATCGTGCTGCGCGGGCTCGAGCCGCATTCGGTCTTCGTTTCGGCGCGCACCGGTGAGGGCATCGACGAGCTGCTCGCGACCCTCGACCGCATGCTGCCGACTCCCTCGATCGAGGTCGACGTACTGCTGCCCTACGACCGCGGCGACCTCGTGTCGCAGATGCACGAGCACAGCACGGTGCTGAGCACGGAGTACGAAGAGGGCGGCACGCACGTGCGCGCTCTCGTCACCCCCGAGATCGAATCGCAGCTGCAGGATTACGCGACCCACTAGCCGTGCCCGCGTGTGCGGCGCCGCGGCGCCGCGCCCGGCGTGCGGTATAGCCCGCCCCCGCGCGCGGCGTGCGGTGTGGCCGCCCCTGCGCGCGGCCTGCGGTGCGGCCGGCCCCGCGCGCAGTCTGCGGTGTGCCCCAACCCGCGGCGCGGCCTGCGGTGTGGCTCGCCCCGCGGCCACGGCCGGCTCGCGACACCGTCACTTCCGGGCGAGAGCGTCACCTCTACGTGACGCTTTCGCCCGCACCTGTCCGTCTCGCGGCTGACGCTCGTGGCGTGACGTCCGGCCGCCCCGCCGGGCCAGCCACCAGCGAGCGATGGCGCCCTCGGGGCGGATCCAGCAGCTAGCGATGCCGCCCTCGGGGCGGATCCACCAGTTACACCGAGCGGAGAACCGCCACGACCTTGCCGAGCACCGTCGCGTAGTCGCCGAGGATCGGTTCGAAGTTCGAGTTGCGGGGGAGCAGCCAGGTGTGGCCGTCGCGCTGGCGGAACACCTTGACGGTTGCCTCGTCGTCGAGCATCGCCGCGACGATGTCGCCGTTCTCGGCCGTCGCCTGCGTTCTGACGACCACCCAGTCGCCGTCGCAGATGGCAGCGTCGATCATCGACTCGCCAACGACCTTCAACATGAACAGCTCGCCCTTGCCCACCAGCTGGCGGGGCAGGGGGTAGACCTCCTCGACCTGCTGCTCGGCGGTGATCGGGATGCCGGCCGCGATGCGGCCGACGAGCGGCACGAGGGCGACGTCGCCGTGCGGCGTGGGGGAGTCGCTGGTCACGCTGTCGCTCTTCGGGATGTCGATCAGCACCTCGAGCGCCCGCGGGCGGTTCGGGTCGCGGCGCAGGTACCCGCTCAACTCGAGCTGGTTCAGCTGGTGGGTGACGCTCGACAGCGAGGCCAGCCCGACGGCGTCGCCGATCTCGCGCATGCTCGGCGGGTAACCCTGGCTGTTCACGGCCTCTGAGATGACCTCGAGAATCGCCAGCTGCTTCTCGCTGAGGGACTTCCGTCGCCGGGTGCCACCCCGTTCGCCGGCTTCGCCGTTCTCTCTACGTGCACGGGGGAGGCGTTCGCTCGCCATCGGGTACTCATTCCTGTGCTGGTGAACCCGATGTCAGTGGCTCCGTGTTGGATGCATTCAGGAGGCAGTGTCAGTGGGTGCTGGTTCGATCGAGACAATCGAAACTGTATCGAACACGGCCTGCTTTCCAAACACCTGTTCGAGTGTGTCGCGAGATTCGCGCCACATTCGGGCTTGAATATTCGAACATTCGAAGATACATTCGGAACACAGCTTCGCATGCGGCCCTCCCGGCCGAGGGTCGCATGCGAATCCTGCACCAGACAGAAGATCCCAGGAGATCGTCATGACTGCACTACTGATCACAGAGGCCCCGCGCGTCGAGGCTCCCCGCGTACGCCTGCACCTCACCCGACGCGGCCGCGCTGTCGTCGCGACCCTCGCAGCCCTGCCGCTCATCGCAGCGCTGGCGGCCTTCGCCGTCTTCGGCGGGGGAGCAGCCATCGCCGGGGCAGACTCCGCCCCCGTCGACTTCAGCTATGTCACCGTGCACTCCGGCCAGAGCCTCTGGTCGATCGCCTCGGGCCTCGACGCCTCGGCCGACACCCGTGACGTCATCGCCGAGATCGTGAGCCTGAACCAGTTGCCCTCCTCCGAGGTGCAGCCCGGCCAGCGTCTCGCCATCCCGACGAAGTACGCCCCCGCCGAGTAGCGCAGCCCACCTCGGGCTGGGTCGACGGCCGGTAAACTCGTGGGGTGAGTTCACTAGCCGACCTTCCCATCCGCGACGACCTTCGGGGGCTGACGCCGTACGGCGCACCTGAGCTCAAGGTGAAGGTCGCGCTGAACGTCAACGAGAACACGCACCCTATTCCCGAAGACGTCGCCCGCTCCATCATCGAGGCGGTGGCGCTCGAACTCCGCACGGTGAACCGGTACCCCGATCGCGAGTTCGTGCGACTCCGCGATAGCCTGGCCGGGTACCTGAATGCCGCGCTCATCGAGGAGTCCGCGGCATCCGGCCTGCCCGTCACCGCCCTCACCCGCGATAACATCTGGGCCGCCAACGGTTCGAACGAGATCCTCCAGCAGATCATGCAGGCGTTCGGCGGCCCGGGTCGCTCGGTGCTGGGCTTTCCACCCACGTACTCGATGCACTCGATCATCGCTGCCGGCACCGGCACCGAGTGGATCGCCGGCGAGCGGGACGACGACTTCGAGATCTCCCCGGCCACTGCCGTCGAGTGGATCGAGCGCACCGACCCCGACCTCGTGTTCTTCTGCGCACCCAACAACCCGACGGGCACACCGCTGCCCTTGGAGACGATCGCCGCAGCTTACGATGCGACCGACAAGATCGTCGTCGTCGACGAGGCCTACGCCGAGTTCGGCCCGGCGGGGGAGCCGACAGCCCTCTCGCTGCTGGAGGGCCGCGAGCGACTGATCGTCTCGCGCACCATGAGCAAGGCGTTCGCCTTCGCCGGCGCCCGGCTCGGCTACCTCGCCGCAGACCCCGCCGTCAGCGACGCCCTGCGACTCGTGCGCCTGCCGTATCACCTCTCCGCGCTGACCCAGGCTGCCGCCACAGCTGCCCTGGCGCACGCGCCCGAGATGCTCGCGATGGTCGACGACATCAAATCCCAGCGCGATCGCATGGTCGCCCGGTTGACCGAGCTCGGGTACAGCCCCTACCCGACCACCTCCAACTTCGTGCTGTTCGGAGGGGTACCCGACGCTCACCGCATGTTCGAGCAGTTGCTCGAACGCGAGGTGATCATCCGCGACCTCGGCATTCCCGGGCACCTCCGGGTCAGTGCGGGAACAGCGGCCGAGACGACGGCCTTCCTCGACGCCGTCGAAGCGATCACCGTCGCCACCCCCCGATAGACTTTTCGCCATGTCGACTGAACCCCGCACGGCCACCCTCTCCCGTGAGACCAGCGAGTCGAGCATCCGGCTCTCGCTGAACCTCGACGGAACAGGCGTCTCGACCGTCGACACCAGCGTTCCCTTCTACAACCACCTTCTCACCGCGTTCGCGAAGCACTCCCTGACCGACCTCACCGTCACGGCGACCGGTGACACCGACATCGATGTGCACCACACCGTCGAAGACATCGGCATCGTTCTCGGCCAGGCGATCCGACAGGCGCTCGGCGACAAGAGCGGCATCTCCCGGTTCGGCGACGCCCTCGTGCCTCTCGACGAGGCGCTGGTGCAGGCCGTCGTCGACATCTCGGGGCGGCCGTTCCTCGTGCACTCCGGCGAGCCGGCCGGCTTCGAGTTCCACCTGATCGGCGGTCACTTCACGGGTTCGATGGTGCGCCACGTCTTCGAGGCGATTACCTTCCACGCCGGGCTCACCGTGCACGTCACCGTGCTCGGTGGCCGTGACCCGCACCACATCGCCGAGGCCGAGTTCAAGGCCTTCGCGCGGGCGTTCCGCTTCGCCAAGCAGCTCGACCCGTTCGTCTCCGGCATCCCCTCCACCAAAGGTGCGTTGTGACCGCGAAGAGCGTGGTCGTGCTCGACTACGGGAGCGGCAACGTGCACTCGGCGGTCAAAGCGCTCGAGGCGGTCGGGGCATCCGTCGAACTGACCGGTGATCGCCGGCGTGCGGCTGAGGCCGACGGACTGCTCGTGCCCGGCGTCGGTGCGTTCAGCTCCGTCATCACGGCGCTCGAAGCGGTGCGCGGCGGTGAGCTCATCGACCGACGCCTTGCGGGTGGCCGACCCGTTCTCGGCATCTGCGTCGGCATGCAGGTGCTCTTCGGCCGCGGGGTCGAGCGCGGCGTCGAGCGCGAGGGCCTCGGTGAGTGGCCGGGAACCGTCGACGAGCTGCGGGCGGATGTTCTGCCGCACATGGGCTGGAATACCGTGCGCGCGCCCGAAGACTCGCAGCTGTTCGCGGGCCTCGGCCACGAGCGCTTCTACTTCGTGCACAGCTACGCCGCCCAGAAGTGGGAACTCGAGGTGCAGCCCCCCCTCCCCGCCGCCCGGGTCACCTGGGCAGACCACGGCGGCGAGTTCATCGCGGCCGTCGAGAACGGCCCGCTCTCGGCCACCCAGTTCCACCCCGAGAAGTCCGGTGACGCCGGCATGCACCTGCTCGAGAACTGGCTGGCCACCCTCTAGCCCGGTCGCATCCGCTCCGCCCGCCCCTCACCCAGCGCCCACCCCGCCACCGAAGGACACCCGAATGACCGACACCGCCCCCGCGCTCGAACTGCTGCCCGCGGTCGACATCTCGAACGGCCAGGCCGTGCGCCTCACCCAGGGCCAGGCCGGCACGGAGACCAACCACGGCGACCCGGCAGACGCCGCCGCCGACTGGGTCGCGCAGGGCGCCGAGTGGATCCACCTCGTCGACCTCGACGCCGCTTTCGGCCGCGGATCGAACGTCGACGTCATTCGCCGCGTCATCGCCGAGGCCCAGAGCATCAAGATCGAGCTCTCCGGCGGCATCCGCGACGACGCCTCGCTCGAGAACGCCCTCGAGAGCGGAGCCACGCGGGTCAACCTCGGAACGGCCGCCCTCGAGAACCCCGACTGGGCCGCCGCCGCCATTGCGCGCCACGGCGACGCGATCGCCGTCGGCCTCGACGTGCGCGGCACCACGCTCGCCGCCCGCGGCTGGACCGAAGACGGCGGAGACCTCTGGGAGGTTCTCGCGCGCCTCGAAGACGCCGGCTGCGCCCGCTACGTCGTCACCGACGTCACCAAAGACGGCACCCTCAAGGGCCCGAACGTCGACCTCCTGCGCCAGGTCATGGAGCGCACCGACAAGCCCGTGGTCGCCTCGGGCGGCATCTCGAGCCTCGCCGATCTCGTCGAACTCCGTGCGCTCGTGCCCGCAGGCCTCGAGGGTGCGATCGTCGGCCGCG
>NZ_PSTT01000165.1 GCF_002931235.1 Subtercola sp. Z020
ACCCCACACTGCGCCGCCGCGCCGCCCGACCCCACACTGCGCCGCCGCGCCGCCCGACCCCACACTGCGCCGCCGCGCCGCCCGACCCCACACTGCGCCGCCGCTTCGCCTGACCCTCCGTCCGACGCTCCGTGCCACCTTTTTCGCCTGACCCCGTCGCGCCGCCGCCGCGCCTGACCCCAGCACCACTCCGCCGGACACACCCCCGCGCGGCCCCGCGGTCTTCGCCCTCACCCCCGCACAGTCCGCTCGCCTTCGACACCTCGCGCGACCGAGGACCAGCCGCCCGATAGGCGTCCACGGGGCCCAGCGGCCGCCTCATCCTCGGTGGCGACTCGATTCCGCACACCTGAGTCGTCCGACGGTCCGGGCACGGTGCAGCAATCACCCAACACGCTCCGGCGGCCGGGTCGCGGCAGCGGCATCCATCCCGCCGAAGCACCGAAAATCGTCGCTATTGCGCGCTCTTCCCGGCAACTTTCGGGGTTTCGATCTCGCAGCGCGATCGAGTGGGCGATGCTTGTCGCCTGGTACGCGGGGTGGCGACAAAAATCGACGAGTCGATGCCGCGGACTGTGCGGGGGTGAGGGCGAAGAC
>NZ_PSTT01000069.1 GCF_002931235.1 Subtercola sp. Z020
CTCGCGGGCGGGGGGGTCAGACGCGCCGGGTGGCGTCCTGCACCTCGCCGACGAGCTCCTCGATCACGTCTTCGAGGAAGAGCACGCCCGTCGTCTCCCCCGCCCGCGAGAACGCCCGCGCGACATGGGCTCCGGTGCGGCGCATCGTCGCGAGCGCGTCTTCCAGCTCCGTGCCGTCGTAGATCGACGCCAGCAGCCGGATGCGCTTCGCCGGCACCGGCTCGTCGAACTCGTCGTCGTCGAGGTCGATCACGTCTTTCAGGTGCAGGTAGCCGATCGGGTCGCCCGCGGCATCCACCATCACATAGCGCGAGAAGCCGTACTTCGCGACCGCCCGCTCGATGTCGGCGGGCGTCGCCGTGCGGCCGATGGTGACGAGCCGGTCGAGCGGCAGCGCCACCGACGCGACCGTCTTCTCGGTGAACTCGAACGCGGCGTGAAGTGCCCCCGAGTTGTCGTCGAGCACACCCTCGCGCGTCGACTGGGCCACGATGTTCGACACCTCGTCGAGGGTGAACGAGCTGGCCGCCTCGTTCTTCGGCTCGATTCCGAACAGCCGAACGGCCCCGTTCGCCGTCGCATTCAGCGCCACGATCACGAACCGGAAGATGCGCGCCACCCAGACGAGCGGCGGCGCCAGCAGCAGCACCGCACGGTCGGGCACCGAGAACGACAGGTTCTTCGGCACCATCTCGCCGATCACGACATGAAGGAACGACACCAGCACCAGGGTGATGACGAACGCCACGCCCGTGATCAGGTCTTCCGACCAGCCGGTGAGGTGCAGCGGCACCTCCAACAGGTGGTGGATCGCCGGCTCCGACACGTTCAGGATGAGCAGGGAGGCGACGGTGATTCCGAGCTGGCTGGTCGCCAGCATGAGGGTGGCGTGCTCCATCGCCCAGAGCGCCGTCTTGGCGCGCTGCATCCCGCCCTCGGCGAGGGGTTCGATCTGCGAGCGGCGCGCGGAGATGACGGCGAACTCCGCCGCCACGAAGAAGGCGTTCACGAGCAGCAGCACGAACAGCCAGACGATCCCGATCCAGTCGGACATCAGCGCTCACCCCCGTCACGGAGGCCGGCGGGCGACGAGGCGTCGAGCACGGCCGCGGCCTCGTCGGCCACCGACCCCCGGCCGGTTCCGGTCAGCTCGTCGACCGACTCGGTGCGCAGCAGCTCGGCGTTCAGTGTCTCTGCTCCCCCGGCCGACCCCTCGAGGGGTTCGCTGGGAGTGGGGGTGAACCGGATGCGGTCGATGCGCCGGCCGTCCATCCGTTCGACCCGCAGCACGCCGTCGGGCAGCTGCACCGTGTCGTCGATGACGGGCAGCCGACCGAGTTCGCTCATCACGAAACCGGCCACGGTCTCGTAGGGGCCGTCTTCGGGCACGTGCACTCCGGCTCTGTCGAGGAGTTCGTCGGGGCGCAGCTGCCCCGGGAACGAGATGGTGTTGCGGCTCCGGATGACGCCCGCACGGGTGCGGTCGTGCTCGTCGTCGAGCTCGCCGACGAGTTCTTCGACGAGGTCTTCGAGGGTGACGACGCCGGCGGTTCCGCCGTACTCGTCCATCACGATCGCCATCTGGTAGCCCTTGCCGCGCAGCTCACCGAGCAGCAGGTCGAGCTTCATCGTCTCGGGCACCCGGAGCGGTTCGCTCAGCAGCGCGACGACAGGCACGTCGGCGCGCTTGCTGCGCGGAACGGAGACGGCCTGCTTGACGTGCGCGACGCCGACGACATCGTCGATCGACTCGTCGACGATCGGGAAGCGGCTGTATCCCGTCGACTTCGCCAGGTCGACGAGGTGCTGCGCGGAGTCCGTGCGCTTCAGAGCCGCGATGCGCGGCCGCGGCGTCATCACGTCGGAGGCGTCGTGACCGGAGAAGAGCAGCGTGCGGTTCAGCAGCGTGGCCGTGTCGACGTCGAGGCTGCCCTCGAGGGCCGAGCGGCGCACGAGCGACGAGAGCTCCTCGGCGGTGCGGGCACCCGACAGCTCCTCCTTCGGCTCGATGCCGAACCCGCGGATGATCGCGTTCGCCGAGTTGTTCAGCAGCAGCACCGCCGGGCGGAAGACCGTCGTGAACAACCGCTGGAACGGGATGACGAGCTTCGCGGTCTGGATCGGCAGGGCGAGCGCGAAGTTCTTCGGCACGAGCTCGCCGACGATCATCGAGAGCAGGGTCGCGATCACGACAGCGACGATCGACGAGATGACGGTCGAGACACCGCCGTCGATGCCGACCGCATCGAACAGGGGCCGCAGGAGACCCGCGAAGGCCGGCTCCATCGTGTAACCGGTGAGCAGGGTGGTGAGCGTGATGCCGAGCTGCGCACTCGAGAGATGTGTCGACGTGATCTTCAGCGCCGAGATGGTCTGGCCGAGACCCTTCTCGCCGCGCTCCTGCCGGCCTTCGAGGTCGGAGCGGTCGAGGTTGACCAGCGAGAACTCGCTCGCCACGAAGAATCCCGTTCCGACCGTGAGAACCAGGCCGACGGCGAGCAGGATGAGCTCAGAGCCCATGCTTCTCACCCCGCGATACGAGAACGACGGGAGCCGAGACGGTCAGGACAGAGGGTGAGGGAGGGTCATCCATGAGTACCCACAATCATACCGGTGACCCACCGACGTTCCTGAGAGATCTACCAAGAAACGGGGAGGGCCTTGCCCTCCTCGTACCCGGCCGCCGACTGGATGCCCACCCGCGCCCGATCGTGGAACTCCTCCACCGAGCGCGCCCCCGCATACGTGAACGAACTGCGCACCCCCGAGGTGATCATGTCGAGCAGATCCTCCACAGACGGGCGCAGCGGATCGAGGTAGATCATGCTCGATGAAATCCCCTCGGCGAACAGCTGCTTGCGGGCGAGGTCGTAGGCCCCGAGCCGCCCGAACCGGTCGGTGACCGCCTTCGCCGACGCCATGCCGTAGTTTTCCTTGTAGAGCCGGCCCGCGGCATCCCGTCGCAGCACGCCGGGCGCCTCGATCGTGCCGGCGAACCACGAGCCGATCATCACGGATGCCGCCCCCGCCGCGAGCGCGAGCGCGACGTCACGCGGGTAGCGCACTCCCCCGTCGGCCCAGACGTGGGCGCCGTAGAGCGTCGCGGCGGCGGCCGTCTCGAGCACCGCGGAGAACTGCGGGCGCCCGACGGCGGTCATCATGCGCGTCGTGCACATGGCTCCGGGGCCGACGCCCACCTTGATGATGTCCGCGCCCGCCTGCGCCAGGTCGCGAACGCCCTCGACCGTCACCACGTTGCCCGCCACGATCGGCAGCGCGAGGCCGGCCGCCCGCACGGCCCGGATCGCGGCGACCATCCCGTCCTGGTGCCCGTGCGCCGTGTCGAGCACGAGCACGTCGACGCCGGCCGCGGCCAGCGCCTTCGCCTTCGCCGCGACGTCGCCGTTGATGCCCACCGCAGCGGCCACGCGCAGCCGGCCGTGGGCATCCATCGCCGGCGTGTAGATCGTCGAACGCAGCGCGCCGGTGCGACTCAGCGTGCCGATGACGCGCCCGTGCCTCGTCACCGGGGCGAAGTCGAGCTCGGCCGCGACCATGGCGTCGAACGCCTCCCGGGGTGTCGAGAAGTCGTCGGCTGCGAGCGAGGTCAGCGGCCCGTGCAGCAGGTCGCCGAGCTTCGCATCCGGCAGGGCGGAAGCGAGCCGCAGGGCAGGGATGCAGCCGAGGTACTCGCCGCGCTCGTCGTGCACCACGATGCCCTGGCCGGCGACGGCGGGCAGCACCGTCAGCGCCTCCTCGACCGTCGCCGAGGGCGCGAAGTCGAAGGGGGTGTCGAACTCGACCGACTGGGCTTTGACCCAGCGGATCGCGGCGTCGAGATCCTGCAGGTGCATGTCCTGGGGCAGCACGCCGAGGCCGCCGCGCCGGGCGAGCGTGGCGGCCAGGCGAGGGCCCGTCACCGAGTTCATGTTGGCGGCGACGAGAGGGATGGTCGCCCCCGTTCCGTCTCCGGGCGCCAGCGAGACGTCGAGCCGGCTGGTGACGCTCGACCTGCGCGGAACGAGAAAGACGTCAGAGTAGGTGAGGTCGGTGTGCGAGGGGGCGCTGAGGAACTCCATGGCCCCCACGGTAGACCCGTTGGGTGACCGAACTCCCGGCCGGAGGGTTTAAGCTGGATGAGCACGTGTCGGCGCGTGACTAACGCTGCGCAGCTGTCAGGCACGTCATCCATACGTGACAACGGAGAGTGGGCGATCGGCTGTGTCAAGCCAGTTGACCGGAACGGGAACTGACGACGGTTCGTCGGGCGAATTCGGAGCGAACGAGTGGCTCGTCGATGAGCTGTATGAGCAATACCTCGTCGACAAGAACTCTGTCGACGAGTCGTGGTGGTCGATTCTCGAGAACTACAGGCCGAGCGGTTCGGGCGAGGCCGGGCAGGGCGACCAGGCTTCGCAGGGTGACTCGCAGGCCGAGCAGGCTTCGCAGGCCGAGCCCACAGCAGCAGCCGTGAACGACGCCGGCGCACCCAGCGATGCGTCGACCGGCGAGGCGCAGATCCCCGACGAGATCCCGGCTCAGGATGCCGCGGCCCCCGCTGCCCCGACCGAGACGTCCACGGTCGCCGCCCAGCCCGCCGCTCCCGCCACCCAGCCCGTCGCCCGCACCACCTCGCGCGAGCCGAGCCCCCAGCCGATCCCGGCAGAGGCCACCGTGCGTGCCCAGTCCGACGACGATGCCGCCGAGCAGGACAAGGTCACCCCGCTCCGCGGCCCGGCCAAGTCGCTCGCCACGAACATGGATGCGAGCCTGTCGATGCCGACGGCCACCAGCGTCCGCAGCATCCCCGCGAAGCTCCTCATCGACAACCGCATCGTCATCAACTCGAACCTCAAGCGCGCCCGCGGCGGCAAGGTCTCGTTCACCCACCTCATCGGCTGGGCCCTCGTGCAGGTGCTGAAGGAGTTCCCGAGCCAGAACGTCTACTACGACGTGCAGAACGACAAGCCGGTCGTCGTCTCCCCGGCACACATCGGGCTCGGCATCGCCATCGACATGCCGAAGCCCGACGGCACCCGGTCGCTGGTCGTGCCGGCCATCAAGCGCGCCGACACGATGCACTTCGGCGAGTTCCTCGCCGCCTACGACGAGCTCGTCGCGAAAGCCCGCGGCGGCAAGCTGACCGCGGCCGACTTCCAGGGTGCGACCATCTCGCTCACCAACCCGGGCGGCATCGGAACGGTGCACTCGATCCCACGGCTCATGAAGGGTTCCGGCGCCATCATCGGTGCCGGCGCCCTCGAGTACCCGGCCGAGTTCTCGGGCGCCTCGACGAAGACGCTGACCGACCTCGGTATCGGCAAGATCATCACCCTCACGAGCACCTACGACCACCGCGTCATCCAGGGCGCCGGATCCGGTGAGTTCCTCAAGAAGGTGCACGAGCTGCTCATCGGTGAGCGCAACTTCTACGAGAACATCTTCGCCGAGCTGCGCATCCCGTACGTGCCGATCCACTGGCACTCCGACATCAGCGTCGACGTGAGCGATGCGGTCAACAAGACCGCCCGCGTGCAGGAGCTGATCAACTCGTTCCGCGTGCGCGGCCACCTGATGGCCGACATCGACCCGCTCGAGTACAAGCAGCGCACTCACCCCGACCTCGACATCGAGAGCCACGGCCTGACCCTGTGGGACCTCGACAGGGAGTTCGTCACGGGTGGGCTCGGCGGCAAGCCGACGCTTCTGCTCCGCGACATCCTCGGCATCCTGCGCGACGCCTACTGCCGGAAGACCGGCATCGAGTACATGCACATCCAGGATCCCGAGCAGCGCAAGTGGATCCAGGAGAAGATCGAGCGCCCATACGCGAAGCCCACGCACGACGAGCAGATGCGCATCCTGTCGAAGCTCAACGAGTCCGAAGCGTTCGAGACCTTCCTGCAGACCAAGTACGTCGGCCAGAAGCGCTTCAGCCTCGAGGGCGGCGAGTCGACGATCGCGCTGCTCGACGCCGTGCTGCAGGCCTCTGCAGACGAGGGCCTCGACGAGGTGGCCATCGGCATGGCGCACCGCGGCCGCCTGAACGTGCTGACGAACATCGCCGGCAAGACCTACGGCCAGATCTTCCGTGAGTTCGAGGGCACCCAGGACCCGCGCACCGTGCAGGGCTCGGGTGACGTCAAGTACCACCTCGGCACAGAGGGCACCTTCACCGGCACCGGCGGCGAGGAGATCCCCGTCTACATCGCCGCGAACCCCTCGCACCTCGAGGCCGTCGACGGTGTGCTCGAAGGCATCGTGCGCGCGAAGCAGGACAGGAAGCCGAAGGGCACCTACTCCACGCTGCCGATCCTCGTGCACGGCGACGCGGCGATGGCCGGCCAGGGAATCGTCTACGAGACCTTCCAGATGGAGAAGCTCCGCGGGTACAAGATCGGCGGAACGATCCACGTCAACATCAACAACCAGGTCGGCTTCACGACCCGGCCGAGCGACTCCCGCTCGTCGGTCTACTCGACCGACGTGGCCAAGTCGATCCAGGCGCCGATCTTCCACGTGAACGGCGACGACCCCGAGTCGGTCGTGCGTGTCGCGCAGCTGGCGTTCGAGTACCGCCAGCGCTTCCACGCCGACGTCGTGATCGACCTGATCTGCTACCGCCGCCGCGGGCACAACGAGGGCGACGACCCCTCGATGACCCAGCCGCTGATGTACAACCTGATCGAGGCCAAGCGCTCGGTGCGAAAGCTCTACACCGAGTCGCTGATCGGCCGCGGCGACATCAGCCAGGAGGAGTACGAAGCCGCGCACCGCGACTTCCAGGACCGCCTCGAGCGCGCGTTCGCCGAGACGCACGCGGCGCAGACCTCCTCCATCCCGATCATCACCGACGACATGAACGCGGTCAGCGACCTCGAGCGCCCCGAGGCGCAGCAGGCCGACGACAGCGGTGCAGGTGAGCCGGAGACCACCGGCGTGCCGGCCTCGACCGTCGCCCTCATCGGCGACGCGTTCAACAACCCGCCCGCCGGCTTCACCGTGCACCCGAAACTGCAGCAGCTGCTGCAGAAGCGGGTCGAGATGAGCCGCGCAGGCGGTATCGACTGGGCGTTCGGCGAACTCCTGGCGCTCGGCTCGCTGCTGCTCGAGGGCACCCCGGTGCGTTTCTCCGGGCAGGACACCAGGCGCGGCACCTTCGTGCAGCGCCACGCCGTGCTGCACGACCGCGACAACGGCCAGGAGTGGTTGCCGCTCGTCAACCTCAGCGACAGCCAGGCCCGCTTCTGGATCTACGACTCGCTGCTGAGCGAATACGCGGCCATGGGCTTCGAGTACGGCTACTCGGTCGAGCGCCCCGACGCGCTCGTGCTCTGGGAGGCCCAGTTCGGCGACTTCGCCAACGGCGCCCAGATCATCATCGACGAGTTCATCTCGTCGGCCGAGCAGAAGTGGGGCCAGCGCTCGTCGCTGGTGCTGCTGCTGCCGCACGGCTACGAAGGCCAGGGCCCCGACCACTCGTCGGCCCGCATCGAGCGCTACCTGCAGCTCTGTGCCGAGAACAACATGACCGTCGCGCGGCCGTCGACGCCCGCGTCGTACTTCCACCTGCTGCGTCGCCAGGCCTACGCCCGCCCGCGCCGGCCGCTGGTCGTCTTCACCCCGAAGGCGATGCTGCGACTGCGTGGTGCGACGAGTTCGGTCGACGAACTGACGGCGGGCCGGTTCGAGCCGGTTCTGGATGATCCCCGAACCACGGGCGGCATCGACAAGTCGGGCGTGAAGCGCGTTCTGCTGATGGCGGGCAAGATCTACTACGACCTGCTCAACGAGCTTCAGAAGGCGCCCAATGACGAGATCGCGCTGGTGCGGCTGGAGCAGTACTACCCGCTCCCCGCAGCCGAACTCAACGAGGTCATCGCGTCGTACCCGAACGCCGAGATCGTCTGGGTGCAGGACGAACCGCAGAACCAGGGCGCATGGCCCTTCGTGTGCCTCGAGCTGGCCTCGCGCCTGCCCGCGGGTCGCACGGTGCGGGTCACCTCCCGGGCGGCGGCGGCCTCCCCCGCCGCCGGCTCCGCGAAGCGTCACGCCCGCGAGCAGGCAGAACTGCTGCAGCGCGCGCTCACCCTGTAGCCCGGCCCGCCGGCTCCCCCCGGAGCCCGCGCGAACGCGAAGAGGCCCCGCCCACCCTCGAGGTGGTGCGGGGCCTCTCTTGTGTGCGGCCCTCTCGGGCGCGGCATGGCGCTCGTAGCCGAGGATGAGCCGGTCAATGCCCGTCCCAGCCGGCCCATCTGCCGCGTCATCCTCGGTTGCTAGGGGCGGAGAGGTGCGTAACGGGGCGGCGGGTGCCGGGCCGCCGGCGCGGCGGCCCGCAGCGCGCTAGTGCGTGCTCTGGATCTGGCGGATGCTGAAGAGCACCTGGTCGCGCAGCTGCTCGGGCGCGACCTCCTTGCAGGCGCGCTGCACGGCCTCCGTCAGCACGACGCCGATGTGCAGCTCCGACGAGCAGTCGCTGCAGTTCGCGATGTGCTCGCGGATGTCGGCGGCGTCGTGGCTCTCGAGTTCGTTGTGCAGGAACTCCTCGAGCTCTGCCTTCGCTTTGGTGCAGCCGCAGTCAGTCATTTCGTGCGTCCCTTCGGTGCGTCTGTGGCGGCGACCGGGATGCCCCGGCCCTCCGCGTATTCGGTCAGCAGACCGCGGAGGAGTCGTCGGCCACGGTGCAGGCGACTCATCACGGTTCCGACCGGGGTCTTCATGATGTCGGCGATCTCCTGGTAGGAGAAACCCTCGACGTCGGCCAGGTAGACGGCCAGACGGAAGTCTTCGGGAATGCTCTGCAGGGCATCCTTCACCGCGCTGTCGGGCAGGTGGTCGATCGCCTCGGCCTCGGCCGAGCGGGATGAGGTGCCCGTCGCTGTGGCCGACTCGGCGTTGCCCAGCTGCCAGTCCTCGAGGTCGCTCGTGGTGCCTTGGTAGGGGTCGCGCTGCTTCTTGCGGTACACGTTGATGAACGTGTTGGTGAGGATGCGGTAGAGCCACGCCTTCAGGTTCGTGCCCTGCTCGAACTGCGCGAAGGCGGCATACGCCTTCACGAACGTCTCCTGCACCAGGTCTTGGGCGTCGGCCGGGTTACGGGTCATGCGGAGCGCTGCACCGTACAGCTGGTCGAGGAACGGGATCGCCTGTTCCTCGAAGAGCGCGCGCGGGTCGGTGTTCCCTCGGTGGTCAGTAACAGATGTCATCACCGGCAAGTCTACGATGCGGGGCCGTTCGATCAGTGTTGCTGCACTTCCCATCACACGGCCTCCTTCTCGAATGTGTTCAATCGCCGATACTCTGGACAACTGATGCTGATCTCGAGATATTCCGCCCCCGACTTCAACCCGTACGGCGATTCCGCCCCCGTCGAACCGAACCGCGACTGGGCTGCTCCCCGGGCCCGCGGCCCGCTGGCCGCCACCGTGTCGCTCCCGGGTTCGAAGAGCCTCACGAACCGCGAGCTCGTTCTGGCAGCCCTCGCCGACGGCCCCTCGCGCCTCAGCGCCCCCCTGCATTCCCGCGACACCACGCTGATGGCCGACGCACTGCGCTCGTTCGGCGTCACCATCGACGAGGTCGAGGCCCCCGCGGCATCCCGTGCCACCGGCTCCGCGGGCCGCTTCGGCGCCGACTGGCTCGTCACCCCCGCACCCGAACTGCTCGGCAGCACCACGGTCGACTGCGGCCTCGCCGGCACCGTCATGCGCTTCCTGCCCCCGGTCGCCGCCCTGGCGCTCGGCCCCGTCGTCTTCGACGGTGACGAGGGCGCCCGCCGCCGCCCGATGGCGACCACCATCTCGTCGCTCGGCGCACTCGGCGTCGACATCAGCGCAGACGGCCGCCAGAACCTCCCCTTCACCGTCTACGGCACGGGCAGCGTCGCGGGCGGCGAGATCACGATCGACGCCTCGTCGTCGTCGCAGTTCGTCTCGGGCCTGCTGCTCGCCGCCGCCCGCTTCGAGAACGGCCTGACCCTCCGCCACGAGGGCGAGCGCCTGCCGAGCCTGCCGCACATCGAGATGACGATCGAGACCCTGGCTGCCCGGGGGGTCACCGTCACGTCGCCCGAACCGGGTGTGTGGGAGGTGTCGCCCGGCCCGATCCGCGCCCTCGATGTGGCGATCGAGCCCGACCTCTCGAACGCTGCACCGTTCCTCGCCGCCGCCCTCGTCGCGGGCGGCTCCGTCACGTTCGCAGGCTGGCCCGCCCGCACCACCCAGGTGGGAGCGCACCTGGCCGAGCTGCTGCCGCTGTTCGGCGCCAGCGTCAGCCGGGAGGGCGACCGACTGACCGTGACCGGTGGGCCGAGCATCCACGGCGTCGATCTCGACCTGTCGGCGGGCGGCGAACTGGCCCCGGCCATCGTGGCCATCGCGGCTCTCGCCGACTCGCCCAGCACCATCACGGGCATCGGGCACATCCGGCACCACGAGACCGACCGCCTCGCAGCCCTCGCGGCCGAGATCAACGGCCTCGGCGGCGCGGTCACCGAACTCGACGACGGCCTGCGCATCGAGCCCCGACCGCTCAGCGGCGGCGTCTGGCACACCTACGACGATCACCGCATGGCGCACGCCGGCGCGATCATCGGGCTCGCCGTCGACAGCGTGGTCGTCGAGAACATCGCCACGACCGCCAAGACGCTGCCCGAGTTCGCCGAGCTGTGGGAGGGCCTGGTGCACGGCGAGCCCGGGCAACGCGCGGTCACGAGCGTGGAGCTGCCCGCGTGAGCTGGTGGAGCGACGGCGTCGACGACGAGCCCGAGGAGTTCGACGAATTCGATGAGGCGAGCATCCGCATCCGGCCGAACCCGAAGGGCAACCGCCCGCGCACGAAACAGCGCCCGGAACACGCCGACGCCGAGCACGGGCGGGTTCTGAGCGTCGACCGGGGCCGGTTCGGCGTTCTCGTGCGGGAGAACGCGGCTGACGAAGCCGTGATCACCGCGTCGCGCGCACGCGAACTCGGCCGGCTCGGCATCGTCACCGGTGACACCGTGCACCTCGTGGGCGACACCAGCGGCGCCGAGGGTTCCCTCGCCCGCATTGTGCGGGTGGATGAGCGCACCACCCTCCTGCGGCGGAGCGCCGACGACTCCGACGCCGTCGAACGCGTCATCGTGGCGAACGCCGACCAGATGCTGATCGTCGTCGCCGCAGCGAACCCCGAGCCCCGGGCCAACCTGATCGACCGCTACCTCATCGCCGCCTTTGACGCGGGCCTCGCCCCGATCCTCTGCATCACCAAGACCGACGTCGCCGACCCGACGGACTTCCTCGAGCAGTTCGACTGCTTCGACCTCGAGATCATCATGGGCGCGAAAGACGACTTTCCGCTCGAGGCCCTCAAGGCGCTGCTCGTCGGGCACACGACGGTGACCGTCGGGCACTCCGGTGTCGGCAAGTCGACCCTCGTGAACGCACTGGTTCCGGGAACGGATCGGGCCGTCGGCCGCGTGAACGATGTGACGGGGCGCGGCCGCCACACCTCCTCGTCGACCGTCTGCCTGCGCGTGCGCGACGTGAACGGTGACCCGGGCTGGATCATCGACACCCCGGGTGTGCGCTCCTTCGGCCTCGGCCACGTCGAGCCAGCCAACATTCTGAAGTCGTTCGCGAACTACGCGATCCCGGCCGCCACCCTGCCGAAGGCCGCGGGCGGTATCGAGCTCAGCCAGGCGCACGACTGGGAGATCGTCGACCGCGTCGAAGCGGGCGAGCTCGGCGAGAGCGGCAAGGCGCGTCTCGAATCGCTGCAGAAGATCATCCAGACCCTCGAGAAGTAGGCTGGGCGGGTGACTGCACCCGCCGACGCTGCCCCCTCCTCCCCCACGCTCGCCGACGATCTGGCGCTGGCGCTGCGCCTCGCCGACGCCGCAGACGACGTCTCACTCAGCCGGTTCAGGGCGCTCGACCTGGTGGTCGAGCAGAAGCCCGACCGCACGCCGGTGACGGATGCCGACCGGGCGGTCGAACGGTCGATCCGCGACGGTCTCGCGGCGGAGCGGCCGACCGACGCGATCCTCGGCGAGGAGTACGGCACGGCGGGCGACTCGCGCCGGCAGTGGATCATCGACCCGATCGACGGAACCGCGAACTTCCTGCGGGGGGTGCCTGTGTGGGCCACGCTGATCGCGCTGGTGGTCGATGGGGTGGCCGTGGTCGGCGTCGTCAGTTCACCGGCCCTGCAGAAGCGCTGGTGGGCATCCCGCGCAGGCGGCGCCTGGCTGAGCGAGGAGGGCGCCGCACCCCGCCGACTCAGTGTGTCGAAGGTCGCCGACCTGGCAGACGCATCGATCAGCTACAACTCGTTGAAGGGGTGGGACGAAGCGGGCCGTCTCGATGCACTGCTCCGCCTCTCCCGCGCGGTCTGGCGCACCCGCGCGTACGGCGAGATGTGGTCGTACATGATGGTGGCGGAGGGCCTGGTCGACGTGGCCGGCGAATACGACCTGCAGCCCTACGACGTGGCCGCGCTCATCCCCATCGTCGAAGAGGCCGGCGGCCGGTTCACAGGACTCGCCGGTGAAGACGCGCTCTGGGCCGGGAGTGCGCTGGCAACCAACGGCAGCCTGCACATTCCCACCGTGGCGGTTCTCTCCGAAAGCTAGGCTTGCCGCATGTCACGTATCTACGAGAACATCACCGACCTCGTCGGGCACACCCCGCTCGTTCGCGTCAACCGCCTCACAGAGGGTGTCGACGCCACCATCCTCGCCAAGCTCGAGTTCTACAATCCCGCCAACAGCGTGAAAGACCGCATCGGCGTCGCCATCATCGATGCCGCTGAGAAGGCCGGCGCGCTGAAACCCGGCGGAACCATCGTCGAGGGCACGAGCGGCAACACCGGCATCGCGCTCGCAATGGTGGGCGCCGCCCGCGGGTACCGCGTCATCCTCACCATGCCCGAGACGATGAGCATGGAGCGCCGCGTGCTGCTGCGCGCCTACGGAGCAGAGCTGGTGCTGACCCCCGGCCCCGACGGCATGCGCGGCGCGGTCGAGACCGCCGTGCAGATCGCCGCAGAGACCGAGGGCGCCATCCTCGCCCGCCAGTTCGAGAACGAGGCCAACCCCGCGATCCACTTCGCGACCACCGGCCCCGAAGTGTGGGAGGACACCGACGGCGCCGTCGACATCTTCATCGCAGGCATCGGCACCGGCGGCACGATCACGGGCGTCGGGCACTACCTGCGGGAGAAGAACCCCGACATCCAGATCATCGGCGTCGAACCCAAAGACAGCCCGATCCTGAACGGTGGGGCCCCCGGACCGCACAAGATCCAGGGCATCGGTGCGAACTTCGTGCCCGCCCTGCTCGACACGGAGGTCTACGACGAGGTCATCGATGTGACGCTCGACGACTCCATCCGCCTCTCCCGGCAGATGGCCACCGACGAGGGCATCCTGGCCGGCATCTCCTCCGGCGCGATCATGTGGGCCGCACTCGAGGTCGCGAAGCGCCCCGAGAACGCCGGCAAGACGATCGTGGTCATCGTCTGCGACTTCGGCGAGCGCTACGTGTCGTCGGTGCTGTACGACGACATTCGCGGCTGACGGCCGTTGGGCTTCTTCTCCCGCCTCGACGAAGACCTGCGGAACGCCCAGAGTCGCGACCCGGCGGCCAGGTCGAAGCTCGACGTTCTGCTCGCCTACTCGGGCCTCCATGCGGTGTGGATGCATCGCCTGAGCCATGCGCTGTGGCTCCGGCCCGGGCTGGCGTTGCCCGCCCGGCTGGTGTCGCAGCTGGCGCGCTTCCTGACGGGCGTCGAGATCCATCCCGGGGCCGTCATCGGCCGGCGTGTGTTCATCGACCACGGCATGGGCGTCGTCATCGGCGAGACGGCCCGGGTGGGTGACGACGTGCTGATCTACCACGGCGTCACCCTGGGCGGGCTCGGGCCGGTGAGGGGTCACCGGCATCCGACCATCGGCGACGGCGTGCTCCTGGGGGCCGGGGCCAAGCTGCTCGGGCCCATCATCATCGGCGAGGGTTCTGCTGTCGGCGCCAACGCCGTCGTGCTGCAGGATGCTCCGCCGAACTCGCTCGTGACCGGAGTGCCGGCGACCCACCGGCCCCGGGTGCCGGTGCGACGCGAACCCTGACGACCGCTGCGCGGAAAGCCGGTGCCTGCCCCGGACGACGAAACCCCTCCCCGCTGTCGCGTGGGAGGGGTTCGTTCGTCAGAAGACGGGTCAGACCTTGCGCCCGGTGATGAAGCGCAGCAGGAAGACGATCAGCGCGATGACCAGAAGCACCACGCCGACCCAGATGAGGAAGCTGAGCGACTGAGTCACTCCGCCGGTGATGAGCAAGACAACCGCGATGATCGCGATGATCGCTACCAGAATGTTCATGAGAAGTACCCCTCCTGAGTGTGTGCGTGGCAGTGGCCACACTCAGATGGTAGCGCCGCGGGGCGCCACCCCTGCGGGTCTTGCGGCCGGCGAGCCTTCTGCGGTAGCGCGGGTCGCTCTGCATCGTCCGTAAGAGCTCCGGAGCCTCCCGGTGCGCGGAACGAATCAGGCTAAGTGACTGGCCGCGGGTCGTCAAGGGTACTCTTTTGCGTCTTGTCAGACCCCGCGAAGAGGCGGATAGTTCATGGTGACCCCGCCGCCTCTCCCCCACGAAGTCGGCGCGGGCGGAGTTCCGGTCTGTGCACGGGCGAGTTCTGACGCCTCCTGCCCACCGTGAATCTCTGTGGTTCGGTTTCCGGCAATCGGGTAGCCGGAAGCCGGACCACCTCACCTCAGAACGTCGAGCGACGCCTCCTCGATCTCGACCAGCGGATGACCCGCCAGCAGTTCCCGGGGGGTCACACCGTAGGTCGAGCGGAGCGCGTAACGCAGCTCTTTCACGCTCGAGAAGCCGGCCTGCAGGGCGATCTCGGCGACGGAACGCGGGGCCTTCGATGCCGCCCGGAGCGCCGCCAGCGCCGTGTCGAGCCGCCGCGCCCTGATCGACTCCGCCGGCCCCGCACCGTGGGCGCTGAAGGAGCGCTGCAGGTGCCTGAGAGAGACGTTCAGGCTCTCGGCGAGCACCTGCGGGGAGAACTCCGGGTCGGCGGAGTGCCGCGCGATGAGCGCCTCTGCGCGGGTGCGGAGGGTCTCGGAGAATGCCTCGGCCTCGGAGCGGGACCCCGTGTTCTCGAGGAACAGCCCCGCCATCATCTGCACCAGAACCGTCGAGGCCGGCTCGACCGCGACGCGGGCGTCGCCGGCCGCCGCCAGTTCCTCGATCAGGGCGAGAACGAACGACAGGGCCGGCCGCTTCAGCCGGGAGGAATCGGAGAACGCCCCGATCGCGTGCCGCACGGTCACCCCGTAGGTCGCGAGCCTGTCCCGGTGGATCGAGAGCATGACCACCCGTGACTTCACCGGGTTGATGGCCTCGACCTGGTCCCACCCCGCCATGTAGCCCGCCTGGCCGGCCTCGAAACGGAAGGTCCGCCCGCCGTCGTACAGTTCGAAGAGGCCGTGCCGCACGAAGACCACGCTGACGTATTCGAGCTGGCCGGGGTCGCGCCCCGACGGGGAGATCTGCAACGGCGTCTGTGCGACGTCGGAGACGACGACCCCCGAGAGCGACCAGCGCCTCCCCCGGGAGTGGAACTCCTCCGGGTCGTCGGCGACGAGATGCGGCCCGAGGGCGCGCAGCCCGTCTCTCCCGTTCAGGCTCCACTGTTCTGGTTTCGGGTGCGCCAAACTGAGCTCACTCATCTTGTTCCTGCTTTCGCCCCACACGAAGTCGGCACTGCCTGAATACCCCTCAGGACTTCAGGTTACCCCCAGCGCCATGTATATGACCACTCGCGACGCCTGTTCGACGGCTTCCGGCGGCACTGCTCTGTTCGGGTGAGAATCGGATGCACGCCGACCCGGGGGGTACCACGAGGGGCCGGCGACGAGAGGAATGTGGGGTTCCGAATGAAAACGAAACGGTCACTGGTCGTGCTCGACGACCGCGCCGTGCTGGTCGACGGCATCGTCACCGTCGCGCAGTACAGCTTTCCCGAACTGCGGGTCACCGCCAGCGCCGAGACGCTGGCGAGGGTGTCAGCCGTGGCGCGACCCGGGCGCGCGGGAGGCCCCTCCGACGAACAGCACGTGCTCGTCGTCGGTGGCAGCTGGCTGGGCGAACTGCCGACGTGCCGGCCGATCCAGGCCGCGCTCACCTCCGGCGCCTCGGTCGTCGCGCTGGTCGATGCACACTCACCGTGCGACCTGTACGCGCTCCGGGCATCCGGTGTCAGCGTCTTCGTCTGCACGTCGGAGGGCATGAACGAACTGCTGCGCGGCATCGAACGCGCCTTCGACCGGCAGGCGTACCTGTCGCCCGACTCCGAGAACCTCTTCTCGAAGCCGGCGCGCATCGCCCCGCGGATCAGCCCGCGCGAACGCCAGATCGCCTTGCTGTACCTCTCGGAGAACGACTTCACGGTCGACGACGTCGCCGGCATGCTGCGCATCAGCTCCCAGACGGTGCGCTCGCACCTCGCCCGGCTGCGCAGTCACTTCACGGCGGCGGGCTTCAGTGTGCGCAACCGCCTGGAGCTCCGCCAGGCGCTGGTCGAGATCGGCATGCTCGATTCCGCCCAGGGTGCCCCGACAGCGGCGGTGCACCACCAGCCGCCCGCTCTGCAGGGTGAACCGCGGTTCCGCTACGCCGGCGAGAGCGCGCTGCACTCCTCGAAGGTCGGCTAGGCGCCCGCTGCGGCTCCGCGAGAGCGCCGCGCTCCCGGGCCTCGGCTCAGGCGCGCGGCCCGAGCGCGGCGTGCACCGAGCGCACGGCGCTGGCCCCTTCACCCACCGCCGCAGCCACCCGCTTCATCGAACCGTGGCGCACGTCGCCGGCGGCGAAGACCCCGGGGATGCTCGTCTCGAACGGCAGCGGGGCCCGGCCGAGCACGGTCCACTCCTCGGGAAGCTCCGCGGCGGGCAGGTCGCTGTCGGTGAGCACGAAGCCGTCGGCGTCGAGCAGCACGCGGTCGGTGAGCAATTGGCCCCTGCGGGCGTCGAGCCACTGTGTCGCCGGGTCGGCGCCGATGAAACAGAACAGGCCGCTGCACTCACGCTGTTCGGTCTCGCCGGTCACTGTGTCGGTGAGCGTGATGCCCGAAAGCGAGGCCTCGCCCGCCAGCGCCGTCACCTGCGACGACGTGCGGATCTCGACGTTGGGGTGGGCACGCAGCCTGTCGACGAGGTAGGCCGACATCGTGCTCTCGATGTCGGGCCGCCGAACGACCACGGTCACCCTCGCTCCACGCGAGGCGAGGAACAGGGCCGCCTGGCCCGACGAGTTCGCGCCGCCGATCACCGTGGTGGCGTTCTGGCCGCAGGCCCGCGCCTCGATCTCGGTGGCCGCGTAGTAGATGCCGGCGCCCTCGAAGTGCGACCACCGGGGCAGGGGAAGCGACCGGTACCGGGCACCCGAGGCGATGATGACTGCCCGGGACTGGATGACGGTGCCGTCGTCGAGCTGCACCCGCAGTTGCCCGCCGAGAGTGTCGACGCCCTGCACCCGGCACGGGCTGTACAGCTTCGCCCCGAACTTCTCGGCCTGCACCATGGCCCGTGCGGTCAGCTCGCCGCCGCTCAGCCCCGAGGGAAAGCCGAGGTAGTTCTCGATCCGGGAGCTCGACGCCGCCTGTCCGCCGGTGCCCACCGCGTCGAGTAGAACGGTCTCGAGCCCTTCGCTCGCACCGTACATCGCCGCTGCGAGCCCGGCCGGGCCGGCACCGACCACCGCGAGGTCGACCCTGCCCCCCGGCGTGTTCCGGTACGACAGGCCGAGGTGCTCGGCCAGTTCGCCGGGTGTGGCGTTCCGCAACACGGCGTCGGGCAGAATGACCGCGGGCAGGTCGCCCGGCTGCAGCCGGGTGACGCCGAGCAGGGCCTGCCCCGCCACGCTGTCGGAGTCGAACCAGAGGTGCGCCAGCTGCTGCCGGGCCGCGTAGGTGCGAAGGGCGAGCGACTCGGCCGAGAACGCCGGCCCGATGATCTCGATGCTGCGCGCGCCGACACCCTCCCGCAGGCTGGCCCGCCGGGCCACGAAGGCCCGCAGCAGAAGATCGCTGAGATCGGGCTCGTCGGCCATCAGCCGCCGGAACCGGGGCGGCGAGATGTGGTGCAGGATGCCCGGCTGCAGCACGCGCGCCGTGAGGTAGAGCGTCTGCCCGGTCAGCAGGTTGAGCTCACCGGTGAAGTGGCCCGGGCCGTACAGCCGCACCCGCTCCTCCGTGGAGTCGACCGTGGCGACCTGCACGATCTCCACCTCGCCGCTCTCGATGACGATCAGATCGAGGTCGGTGTCGCCGGCGCGGAACAGCACGTCGCCCGCCCCGACCGATCTCCGCTCGCCGTACTGGGCGAGTCGTTTCAGCTGATCGGCACTGAGGGTCGGCGAGACATCCTGGGGTGACGCGTACGGAGCGGTCATGGTCTAGCATCCTAGTTGTGAGCGCAGAAGACGGCATCGATCCCGACGTTCCCCCGAGTGGCACAGACTGCGTCGAGTGCGACGCAGAGGGTCTGTGGTGGCTCCACCTGCGGCGCTGCGCCGAGTGCGGGCACGTCGGCTGCTGCGACGACTCGCTGGCCAAGCACGCGACGGCCCACTTCCGCCAGACCGGTCACCGCGTCATCCAGAGCTTCGAACCCGGCGAGACGTGGATGTTCGACTACGTGACCAACGACTTCGTCGACGGGCCGCCGCTGGCCGCCCCGACCCACCACCCGCTGTCGCAGACGACGCCCGGCCCCGCCGAGCGGGTGCCGGCCGACTGGCAGAGCCAGCTCGGGTGAGCGCGAAGCAGCTCGTTCTCGGTGCGTTCGAAGAACTGACCCCGAGCTTCATCAGCAACGGCTGGCCGCACGAACGCAGCGACCCGGCCGGTTTCGCCGGCCTCCCCTACTGGCAGGAGCTGAGCCGGCAGCTGGATGCCGCGGGCTTCGACTTTCTCTTCTTCGCCGACGCCCTCGGCTACCCGATGCACGAACAGGTCTCACCCTCCGGCGAGGTCACGTTCGAGATCCCCGACGTCGTGGTGCGGGAGGCCGTGCAGTTCCCGGTGCACGACCCCCTCACGATCGTCAGCGGGCTGGCGGCCACGGTCGAGCGCCTCGGCTTCGTGGTCACCGCTTCGACGACAGCCGAGCATCCGTTCCTCCTCGCCCGCCGCTTCGCGAGCCTCGACCACCTGACCGCGGGCCGCATCGGCTGGAACGTCGTCACGAGCGACATGCAGACCGCGCTGGTGCGACTGCTCGGCCAGACCGATGTGACACCGCACGACGAACGCTACGCCCGGGCGGACGAATTCGTCGACCTCACGCTGAAGCTCTGGGAGGGCGGCTGGTCAGACGACGCTGCCGTCGTCGACAAGGCCACGCGGGTGTTCACCGACCCCTCGAAGGTGCACCGCATCACGCACGAGGGCCGCTACTTCTCGCTCGACGGGCTCTTCCCCGTGAGCCCGTCGCTGCAGCGCACGCCGACCCTGTTCCAGGCGGGCTCCTCGGCGAGCGGCCGGGAGTTCGCGAGCCGCATCGCCGAGTGCGTCTTCATCCAGGAACGCGATCCCGCCCAGGCCGCGCGCACGGTGCGCGACATCCGCGACAGGGTCGAACGACGTGGCCGCGACCGCGACTCGGTGAAGATCATCAACAGCATCTCCGTGGTCGTGGGCGCGACGGATGAAGAGGCCCAGGCGGCCAGGCGCGCCCTCACCGCCGCGCCGAGCCGCGACGCGATGGCCGCGCTCTTTCTCGGCTGGAGCGGGGTCAACCTGCTCGGCCTCGACCCCGCGACACCGATCGACGAGCTCTCGACCGAGGTCGGGCAGACCACCCTCGCCATGTACCAGGGGCAGGGGGCGACGGTCGGCAGCGTGCTCGACCGGCTCGCCGAAACGCTCGGCGGAACCAAGATCACCGGAACAGCCGAACACGCGGCCGACGAGATCGAGACGCTCGCCCGCGAGACCGACGTCGACGGGTTCCTCATCGAGCACAGCTACGGCGGGCTCGCGACCTACCGGGAGTTCATCGACGGCGTGATGCCGCTGCTCCGGGAGCGCGGCCTGCTGCCGGCTGAGCCGCGGGGCGGCACGCTCCGCGAACGCCTCACGGGCACGCCGACGCCGCGGCTCGGCCCGGCGCACCCGGGAGCCGGGTTCCGGCCCGGTGCAGGTACCGCTGCCTATCCCGGTGGCGCTGCCGACCCCGCTGCGCCGCCCGCGAGCGCGGCCGCCGGCTGAGACCCGCCGCTAGCCGGTGTTCTGCAGCCCGGCGGCGACCCCGTTCACGGCGAGCAGCAGCAACTGGTGCGGCTCATCGAGCGGGTCGGTGCTGCCGGAGGCGCGGATCTGCCGCAGTGCCCTCAGCTGCAGCAGCGACAGCGCGTCGACGTACGGACTCCGCAGGTGCACCGCCCGGCGGAGCACCGGGCGCGCCTCGAGCAGCTCGGCGTGACCGGTGGTGCGGGCGACCCATTCGCGGGTGAGCTCCATCTCCTCGAGCACCAGGGCGGCGAGGTCGTCGCGGTCACCGAGCGCCAGGTACCGCTTCGCCAGGCGCAGGTCGGTCTTCGCCAGTGACATCTCGACATTGTCGATCATGGCGGTGAAGAGCGGCCAGCGGGAGTAGGCATCCTGCAGCACGTCGACGTCGCCGACGGCGGCGAGCGCGGAACCGAGGCCGAACCAGCCGGTCAGGTTGATGCGCGCCTGCGTCCACGCGAACACCCACGGAATGGCCCGCAGGTCTTCGAGAGACTCGATCGAGAGCCCGCGGCGTGCCGGGCGGGAGCCGAGCGCGAGCAGCCCGACCTCTTCGAGCGGCGTCACCTGCGCGAACCACTGGGGGAAGCCCTCGCGCTTGATGAGGTCGTAGAAGCGTTCGCGGGAGCGGGCATCCATCGTCTCTGCCACGCCCGCGAAGTCTTCGGTCGCCGAGCGGTTCGCCTCTTCGTTCGAGGGGCTGGAGGCCAGCAGGGTCGCGGCGGCCATCTGCTCGATGTGCCGGGCGGCGATCGTCTTGTCGCCGTACTGCGCGAAGATCACCTCGCCCTGCTCGGTGAGCTTGAAGCGGCCCTCCACCGACCCGGGCGGCTGGGCGAGCACGGCTTCGTTGGCTGGCCCACCGCCGCGCCCGAGGGCTCCCCCGCGGCCGTGGAACAGCGTCAGCACGATGTCGTTCTGCTCGGCCCACTCGGAGATGCGCTGCTGGGCCGAGTAGAGCGCGAGCGTGGCCGACACGGGTCCCACGTCTTTCGACGAGTCGGAGTAACCGAGCATGACCTCGAGCCGCCGCCCTGTGGCTTCGAGCCTCGCCTTCACGGCAGGCAACTCGATCATCTCGGCGAGGATCGTCGTGCTCGCGGCGAGGTCGTCGAACGTCTCGAACAGCGGCACGGCATCGAGCACCGGAGCCGCCTCGGGCGAACCCATCGCCGCCTCGGCCAGTTCGTAGACCGTGGCGAGGTCTGCGGAGGACTGCGTGAACGAGACGATGTAGCGCCGGGCGGCCTGCTGGCCGTAGCGGCGTTGCAGGAACGCGATCGTGCGGTAGACGTCGAGCACCTCGAGGGTCATCTCGCCGAGCGGCCCGCCCGCCCTCACCTCGTCGAGGGCCTGGCGGTGCACCTTCGAGTGCTGGCGCACCTCGAGTTCGGCGAGGTGGAAGCCGAACGTCTCGACCTGCCAGATCAGCCCCTGCAGCTCGCCGTTCGCGCTGCGGAGCGCGCCGGCCGCGGCGAGGGACTGCTGGATGACGCGCAGGTCGCTGAGCAGCTCGTCGGGGTTCTGGTAGCCGAGGTCGGCGTCGCGGCGGCGCGTGGCGGCGATGCGCTCGGCCACCACCAGCAGCACCCTGCGGTGGGGTTCGTTCGGAGCGCGGGTGCCGATCTGCGACGTGACGTCGCCCGCGAAACTGCGCTGCGTCTCCCAGAGGCCGGTGAGGGCACGGCTCGCCGGAGTGTCGGCCTCTGTGAGGGTGAGCGTGCGGCCGATGCGGGTGGCGACATGCTCGAGGCCGAGCAGGATGTGCTCCGACGCGATCGCGGCCGCCGCCTTCGTCACGGCGGCCGTCACGAACGGGTTGCCGTCGCGGTCGGCGGCGATCCAGCTGCCGAGACGGAGGAACGCGGGCGCCTCGGTCGGCCGCGAACCGGCGGCGCTTCCGAGCAGCCAGTCGTCGAGCATCCGGTAGACCCTCGGAACCACCTCGAACAGTGTCTGGTCGAAGATGCTCATCGCCGTGCGCACCTCGTCGAGAGGGGTCGGCCGCGTCGTGCGGAGCGGGGAGGTGCGCCAGAGCACGTCGATCTCCTCGAGCAGGCGCCTGTCGTTCTCGTCTGCTGTCAGGGTGTCGGGCAGCAGGTGGTCGCGGGCCTCGAGGAGCTCGCTGATGCGGCGGATTCCGGATGCGACGGCCCGCCGCCGCGCTTCAGTCGGGTGTGCGGTCAGCACCGGGTGGAACCGCAGGTTCTCGAGCCGCCTCTTCGTCTCGGCTTCGCCCACCTCAAAGACGAGCTGCTCGATCGCTCCCGGGAGCGAATCGGCCGGAACGGCGTCGGCCGTGGCATCCCGCGCGCGAAGCACACGCACGCGGTGGTGCTCCTCGGCCAGGTTCGAGAGGTGGAAGTAGCAGGTGAAGGCGCGAGCCACCTGTTCGGCACGCTCGGGGGTGAACGAGTCGACGAGACGCTCGGCGTCTTCGATCGAGACGGAGCCCGAGTCGGCACCAGCCCCGGCGCTCTCGCCCTCGTAGGCCGCGATGGTGAGGGCCCGCAGCTGCTCGACGTCGTGCAGCAGAGCCTCACCGCCCGCCTCGGCCAGCACCCGGCCGAGCAGTGCGCCCAGCAGTCGAACATCGTTCCGGAGGTCTTCGTCTACCTCGTCGCGGATTCCTTGACGGGTGGGATCGGGGAATGTGCTCACTCCTGTACGGTACCGCCCCGAGATGAGCAGCATGTTTCGTGGGCGGCGCAGGTACTGTCCAGCTTCATCCGACAGATTGGTCGTCTATGGAAATCGCCGTCGACCTCGTGCTCGCCATCGCCGGCCTCCTCGCCATCGTCGCGGGCTGGGGTCGCGGCGCCCTGGTGATGGCCGCATCCCTGGCGGGCATCGCCGCGGGCGCGTGGATCGCGACCATCGTCGCTCCGCTGGCGGTCACCGAGCTCGCCGAGCACGGTTGGACGAGCTCGCTGCAGCGCTCGATCGCCGCGGGCGTCGTGTTCGTGCTGTGCATCGTCATTGCGTCGTGGCTGCTCGGAACACTCGCCCTGCTCGTTCGTCGCGCGATCGGCCGCGTCAAGGTCGTTCGGGGCATCGACTCGCTCGGCGGGGCGCTCATGGGCGCTGTGGCCTGGGCGGTCGTCGTCTGGCTCGCAGGCGGGTTCCTGCTCTCGACCGGGCAGTTGCAGGCCACCCAGCTCGTCAACTCGTCGAAGATCGTCTCGACGATGAACGTGCTCGCCCCTGTGCCCGCCACGACGGCCCTCGGAACGCTCGACGGCGCGCTCGGCAGCGCGGGATTCCCCACGGTCTTCGCCGACGGCGCCGAGATCATCGCCGGAGCGCAGGCACCCGACGACGGCATACCCGGGGCCGTCGACGACGCCTCGGGCAGCGTGGTGAAGATCTTCTCCTCCGCTCCCAACTGCAACACCGATGCCGAGGGCAGCGGGTGGGTGGTCGCCGACGACCGCGTCATCACGAACGCGCACGTCGTCGCCGGCAGCAGCGAGATCTATGCGCAGGTGCGCGGGTCGGGGGCCCTGCTGCCGGCCCGCCTCGTCGTGTACGACCCCGAGCGCGACCTGGCGGTGCTCGACGTCTCCGACCTGTCTGTGTCCCCGCTCGCGCTCGGCACCGACCTCGGCGCCTCCGACCCGGCGGTCGTCGCCGGGTACCCGGAGAACGGCCCCTTCGTCACGGCGAACGCCCGGGTGCGCCAGGTGGTGCAGGCGACCGGCCTCGACATCTACGGCGAGCAGAACGTCACGCGGGAGATCTACTCGCTGCGGGGCACGGTGCTGCCGGGCAACTCGGGTGGCCCGCTGCTCGACACCAGCGGCGACGTGGTGGGCGTCGTGTTCGCCCGCTCGACGACCGACGCCGACACGGGGTACGCGATGACGCTGGCCGAGATCGAGCCCGTCACCTCGGCGGCTGCCGCGGCATCCACCGCCGTCAGCTCAGGAGCCTGCCAGTCCGACTGAGCCGGTCTGCCACGCCCGATCAGCGCGCGCGGCCCTCGCATTCGGTCAGCACGCCGCGGAGGGTCGTCTCGAGAGCTGCGGCCTGGGCCGCGCTGAGCCCGCCCGTGAGGGCGCGCTCGAGGTCGAGTTGCGCAGGAAGTGCGCCGTCGATGCGTTCGACGCCGAGCGCGGTGGCGACCACCGTGACGACCCGGCGGTCGGCACTGGTGTGTTCGCGCCGGGCCAGCCCCGCGCGCTCGAGAGCGACGAGGCGCTTCGTGATCGAGGCATTCGAGGCCGCCAGCAACTTCGCCAGCTGCGACGGTGTCAGGGCGACGGATGATCGACGCACCGCCGAGAGCACGTCGAACTCGCCGCGGCTGAGCCCGTGCGCCGCCAGGAGCTGATCGCTGAACAGCGTCGCGAGGCGCGCGATCCGCAGGATGCGGCCCATGGTCGCCATCGGGGCCGTGTCGAGGTGCGGGTGGAGCCTCTGCCAGGAGGCTCTGGTCTCGTCGATCAGGTCGGTGGTCATTCTGGTATTTTACTAGTAAAATGGTTTTCGGCGACGTGGCCTGTCTTCTCTCTCCCCTTCCCTCTTCCACCCTTCCCGGACAGGATCCCGATGTCGACCAGCAGCACCCTCCGCCCCTACGCGCGCTCCCTCGTGAGCGTCGGCGAACACGACGGGTCGCATCGCGCCGCGATCCGCGCGGGGCTCACGGTGCTCATCCCGCTTCTCGCGGTGTACGCCCTGGGGCACGTCGAATGGTCGATCTACGCGGCGTTCGGGGCCTTCACGGCGGTCTATGCACGGCACGACGGGTACCGGGCCCGGCTCCGCATGCAGTCGGCGGCGGCTGCGGTGATGGTGCTCTCGGTCACCCTCGGCTGCCTCGTCGCCCTGCTGCCCGGGCGGGAGTGGGCCGTCGTGGCAGTCGCGAGCGTCTGGGCGATGGTGGTGGCGCGGGTCTCCGACGTGTTCCGGTTCGGGCCGCCCGGGCCGCTGTTCGCGGTGTTCGGTCTCTGCGCGGTGGCCTCGGTTCCGGCCACCGCCTGGTCGCTGCCGATCGCGGTGGCGGTGAGTGCGGCGTCTGCGCTGCTCGCGCTGGCGATCGGGCAGGCGGGCCGGGTGCGGCGGCGGTCGGCGGCATCCGGTGCCCCACGGCCTGCGGCCCAGCCGGCGACCGTGTCGTCAACCGTGTCGGTGCCCCTGTCGGAGCCCGTGTCGGCGCCCGTGTCGGCGCCCGTGCGCCCGCCGTTCCGTGCCCTGCACATTGTTCGCTACGGCATCGCTGCGGCCGTCGCGGGTTCGCTGTCGACGGGGCTCGGTATCGGGCATCCGTACTGGGCCATCGTCGCCGCGATCGTTCCGCTGGTCGCGGTGGAACTGCCGCACGCCCTCGTTCGCGGAACGCACCGCGTTCTCGGAACCGTAATCGGCCTCGGCGTGACGTGGCTGCTGCTGCTCGCCGGCCCGACCGGCCTTGTGGCCATCGTCGTGGTGGTCGCGCTGCAGATGCTCGCCGAACTCTTCATCCTGCGCAACTACGGTCTCGCGCTGCTGTTCGTGACACCGCTCGCGCTGCTCATGATCGACCTCGTGCACCCGTCGGACCCGTCGGCGCTGATCGTCGACCGCGGCGTGGAGACGCTTCTCGGAACGGTGGTGGCACTCGTCGTCGCCTGTGCATCGGTGCTGATTTCGCGGAAGCGGTTCACGAGCATCGGTGCCCGCGCCTAGTCTGGATGAATGGCAAAACGTTCGCGCGCACGAACTCCGTGGATCATCGGAGGCCTCATCGTCTTCGTCCTCGCCGATCTGGCCCTCGTCGGTTTCGCTCTGCGGGGCCCTGCCGACGACTCGTCGGTGAGCGCCGTCGCACCCGACTTCACGTTCACCCCGACGCCCTCTGAGAGCGCGGCGACGCCGTCTGCGGCCCCGTCCGCAGCCCCGTCCAGCGCTCCGTCGACGGCCCCGGCGACCTCGGCGCCGAGCACCCCCGCTCCCAGCGGGACGCCGACCCCGGGGGCGACATCGGCGGCACCGGCCGCCGCCCTCACCGGTATGGCCTCGGCGACCGTGGGCTACCGCGCCACCGCCGGCACCTGCAGCGGCAACAGCACCAGCACCGACTCGGTCATCGAGCTCACCACTGACGGCGGTGCGACCTGGACGAAGGTGAACCCCACCGACATCCGCATCCGCGCCGTGGAGAAGATCAATGTGGTCGACGCCTCACACGTCGACGTGCTCGCCCGCTACGGTGACAACTGCACCCGCTCCGACGTCACCACCTACACCCAGGGCGAGTTCTGGCAGGTATATCCCGACCGCACCGCCCTCTTCGACTGACCCGCCCCGCCCCGCTACGCCCCGATAGCGCGACCGACAGGGCCGTGGGGAAGGCGCTCGGCAGACGACGAAGGCCCACGCTCGGGAGAGTGCGGGCCTTCGTCGCGACAGCGGGTGCAGCGCGCAACAGGGGTCGGTGGTGGAGATGGGGGGAATTGAACCCCCGTCCACTGCTGTGGTCATGTGCCTTCTACGGGTGTAGCCAGTAAGGCGTTCTGCTCGGCTCCGGAAGTCGTCACTGGCACCTGTTCCGACGAGCCCAGCCTGAGTGCAAGTCCCCGTGCGCCCTCAGGCGTAGCACACGAGCAATCCCTCTAGATAACGCCAGGGGCCGGGTAGAGGGCATTCCCGGTCTGACGGTTCCTTAAGCGGCTAGCAGAAGATGCTTAGGCTGCGAGAGCGAAAGCGGCCTGCTTGGCCGGAACAGTGCTGTTTTGATTGGCACTTATTGTTTGCACGGATCGTTTACGAGATAACCGTGCGTCCTCGGCCCGCTTCTCACACTCACTCAGGCAATGTCGAAACCGATCATCCCCGCGAGCAGCTGAAGAGCTGGACCACTGTTGCGCGCTGTTGAGTTGTCAAGATCGCTACCCTCTCAGGCAGCCCTCTATTCTATCAGCTAATCTCACAGCATGACGACTCCCCGTTGGACGCCGGCCCATCTCCCCCCGCTCACCGGAAAGACCTTCGTCGTCACCGGCGGCAATGCGGGCCTCGGCTACTACACCAGCGAGTTCCTCGCCCGTCGCGGCGCCTCCGTCGTCATCGCCGCCCGAAGCCAGCAGAAGGCTGGTGCGGCGATCGCGTCGATCCGCTCGCGCGCCCCGCAGGCCTCGGTGCGGAGCGTCACGCTCGACCTCGCCGACCTGGGCTCCGTCGAGGCCGCGGCCTCCGAGCTCTCTGCCGGGCCGATCGACGGCCTCATTCTGAACGCCGGCGTCACCGGCCAGCCCGAACGCGGGGTCACCGCCGACGGTTTCGAGCTGATGTTCGGCACGAACCTGCTCGGTCACTTCGCGCTGACTGCCCGTCTCGCCCCGACGCTGCTCGCGACATCCGGTTCCCGCGTCGTCTCGCTCGGCAGCATCAGCCACGAATTCTTCGACCTCGATCTGGATGATCTGCAGAACGACGACTACTCGAGCTTTCGCGCCTACGGTCGCTCCAAACTCGCGGCCATGCTGTTCGCGTTCGAACTCGACCGTCGGCTGCGGAAGGCCGGTCACAGCACCCGGAGCCTCGTCGCCCACCCCGGTTTCGCTCTCGACAGTCTCAGCGCCGCCCGCCCGCGCATCGGGATGAAGCGATCGAACCCGTTCGTGCGCACCGCGCTGCAGACGTTCGCGCAGGGGAAGGACGCCGGGGCCCTGCCCATCGTGCGCGCCGCAGCCGACCCTGTCGCGCAGGGCGGGGACTACTGGGGCCCCGACGGATGGCGCCAGCTGAAGGGGGCGCCGAGCGTCGTCGGAGCGCGCACCCGCGCCCGCGACATCCGCACCGCGTCGACGCTCTGGAGCGTCGCGGAGACCCTGACGGGCGTACCCTTCGTCATCTGAGCTGCTGGGCACCGGGCGGCGCGCACTGAGCACCGCGACCGCTACCGCGACTGCTACCGAGAACTCACCGAGGTGAACTTGCGCACGCTCAACGGCACGAAGATCACGAGCAGCAACACGATGCCGATCAGCACCGTGATCACCGGGTGCTGCTGCGTCCACACGTCGGCGACCGGCGTTCCCGGTGGCACATTGCCGAACAGCGTGCGGGCGGCCTGAACCAGCGCCGAGACCGGGTTGTACTCCGCGAAGATGCGCAGGGGCGTCGGCAGCGTGTCGCTCGGCACGAACGCGTTCGAGATGAACGTGATCGGGAACAGCACGAGGAACGACACGTTGTTGATCACCTCGGGGCTCCGCACGCTCATGCCGAGGAAGGCCATCACCCACGACAGCGCGTACGCGAAGAAGAGCAGCAGAAGCACCGCGGCCGCCGCCTCGAGGAAGCTCGACCGGATGCGCCAGCCCACGATGAACCCGGTCGTCATCATGACCGCCATGGAGATCGTGTTGATCAGCAGGTCGCCGTTCGTGCGCCCGATGAGCACCGAGGCCTGGTTCATCGGCAGCGTGCGGAAGCGGTCGATGATGCCGTCTTTCAGATCCTGCGCCATCGCCGAACCCGAATACGTCGACCCGAACACCACGGTCTGGGCGAAGATGCCCGCCATGATGAACTCCGTGTAGCTGCTGCCGGGAATGTCGATGACCCCGGCGTAGACGTAGCTGAACAGCAGCACGAACATGATCGGCTGCAGCAGCGTGAACACCAGGATGTCGGGCACCCGCTTGATCTTGATGAGGTTGCGCCGCGTCGTGATCCAGCCGTCGTTCAGCAGGTTGCCGAGTCGGGAGGTGGATGCCGTCGCCTGAGCCCGCGTGCCCGTGGCGGTCATGCTGCAGCCTCCTCTTCGGTCGCCATGTGCCCGGTGAGGCGGAGGAACACGTCGTCGAGGGTGGGCCGGCGCATGCCCGCGTCGTAGAGCTCGATCCCCCGCTCGCCGAACTCGCCGAGCACCTCCCGGAGGGCCGCCGGGGCATGCGCCGCATTCACCGTGAGCTCGCGGCCGTCACCCGAGACCGTCGGCTCCGAACTGCCCACCCGCCTCAGGATGCCCGCCGCAACCTCGGCGTCTGCGGCGCTCACGAGGCTGATCTCGAGCCGCTGCCCGCCGATCGATGCCTTGAGTTCGTCGGAGGTGCCCTCGGCGATCACCTTCCCGTCATCGATCACCGAGATGCTGTCGGCCAACTGGTCGGCCTCTTCGAGGTACTGCGTCGTGAGCAGCACGGTCGTGCCCTGCCCGACGAGGTTCGTGATGATGTCCCACATGCCGAGCCGGGAGCGCGGGTCGAGGCCGGTCGTCGGCTCGTCGAGGAAGAGCACCTGCGGGCTCGACACGAGAGCCCCGGCGAGGTCGATGCGCCGCCGCATTCCGCCCGAGAACCCCTTGACGGGCCGGTTCTGCGCCTCGGTCAGGTCGAACAGCTCGATGAGTTCGGTCGCACGCGCCCGCGACGCCTTCGCCCCCAAGTGGTAGAGCCGCCCGACCATGTCGAGGTTCTCGAAGCCCGTCAGGTTCTCGTCGACCGCGGCGTACTGGCCGGAAACCCCGATGATCGGCCTGATGCGATCGGGGTGCTTCGCCACATCGACCCCGCCGATCGTCGCCGTGCCCCTGTCGGGCCGGGTGAGCGTTGTGAGCACCTTCACCGTGGTGGTCTTGCCCGCGCCGTTCGGGCCGAGCAGTGCGGTGATCGTGCCCTTCGGCACCTCGAGGTTCAGCCCGTCGAGGGCGTGCACGGGCGGGGCCCCGCGCGGCGAGTAGGTCTTGGCGAGATCGGTCGCGGTGATGAAACTCATGCCGCGAGAGTAGCGAGCACCCCCGACATGCACAACGGTGGACACTGTTCACATCGTAACGAGTTGATCACGACTCAGTTACCAGAGGTCAACGAACCCGTCGAGGGGAGCGGGGCGAAGTCAGTCGCCGAGGTTGCGCTGGGCACCCATCGCGCGGTCGGCCTCGCGCTTGTCCTGACGTTCACGGAGCGTCTGGCGCTTGTCGTATTCGCGCTTGCCCTTGGCGACGGCGAGCTCCACCTTGGCGCGGCCGTCGCTGAAGTAGAGCCGCAGGGGCACGAGGGTGTAGCCGCCCTCTTTCACCTTGTTGTGGATCTTCAGGATCTGCGCCTTGTGCAGCAGCATCTTGCGCTTGCGCCTCGGCGGGTGGTTGTTCCACGAGCCCTGGTTGAACTCCGGGATGTGCACGGCGTCGAGCCACGCCTCTCCCCCGTCGATGTAGCCGTAGCCGTCGACCAGCGATGCCCGACCGGCTCGAAGCGACTTCACCTCGGTGCCGGTCAGCACGAGGCCGGCCTCGAAGGTGTCTTCGATCGTGTAGTCGTGGCGGGCCTTGCGGTTGGTCGCGACGACCTTCTCTCCGCGTTCGCGTGGCACGGTGACTCCTGGATGACTCGGGGGTGTGGTGCCGGGAAGCGCCCGGCAGCCCTCCAGTCTAGACCTTCAGGTACCGGGTGATGGCGAACTTGGCCGAGAGCGCGGCGAGCACGACCGCCAGCACGATCAGCACCGGAACCACGATGGCCAGCGCATCCTTGTCGGTCACGAACGCCGTGAACGGAAGCGCCTGCTGCAGGTATCCCTGCACGAAGAAGTGCACCACGCCCCAGACGGCGGCGCCCGCCAGAACCGATCCGATGAGCGCGGCGATCACACCCTCGAGAATGAACGGCGTCTGGATGAACCGGTTGGATGCCCCGACCAGCCTCATGATGCCGATCTCCCTTCGGCGCGAGAACGCCGACAATCGAATCGTGGTGGCGATCAGCAGCACCGCCGCCACCAGCATCAGCACCGCGATGCCGATGGCCGTGTAGCTCGCGGCGTTGAGGATCGAGAATATCTGCTCGAGGTAGCTGCGCTGGTCGACCACGCTGTCCACCCCCGGCTGGCTCGAGAGGCTCTCGACAAGCACGTTCGACTGCTGCGGGTCGACCATGTTGATCCAGAACGTCTGGTTCAGCAGGTCGGGCGTCACGTACTGCGCGACATCGTTCCCGGCGAACTGCTGCTTGAACTTCTCGTAGGCCTCTTCGTGGGTCTCGAAGTAGTACTGCTGGATGAACGGTGACAGTGTCGGCGACTTCAGCTGGGCATCCACCGCAGCGATCTGCTCGTCGGTGGCCTCGCCGTTCGCGCAGTTGTCGCCCCCGGAGGTGGCGGTGCACATGTAGACGGCGACCTGCGCCTTGTCGTACCAGTAGCTCTTCATCTGGCCGATCTGCATCTGCAGAAGAATGGCCGCACCGACGAAGGTGAGCGAGATGAAGGTCACGAGAACGACAGAGACGACCATCGACATGTTGCGGCGGAGGCCGGTGCCGACCTCGCCGAGAATGAGTGCGAATCTCACGACGTGGGCCCTACGTTCTGGTCTGCGGTCGGGTCGTGGCGCTCACCGCGCGCACGCAGCCCGAGCGTCTCGGCGAGGCTGATCTGCCCCGTCATCAGTGGGTCGACCGGCTCGGCCGGTTCTGTGGGTTCTGCGGCCTCTGCCGGCTGGGAGTGCGGTTGCGGTTCGGCCGTCGGCTCCGGATGCTCGGCGGCGGCAGGAGCGGCCTCGGCGCGGGGTGCGGCGATCGTCTCTGCGTCGGAGGGGAAGAAGAACGGCTGGTCGTCGGAGACGTCGTCGATCACGGCGGTGGCCGTGGGCGGCGCGCCGACCGGCTGCACGAGAACCTGCTGGCCGGTCTCGGTCGTCGCGAACACCGGGCGTTCGATGGCACCGGTCGCCTGCATGCGCAGGGAGAGCGGGTCGGGGCGCGTGATCTCCGCGGTCATGCCGCTGTCCTGCAGGCTGATCTCGGTCGCTGCGCCGTAGCCGCCCTCGCGGTCGTCGCGGATGACCTGGCCGCTGACGAGCTCGACGACCCGCCGCTGCATCTGGTCGACGATCGCATTGTCGTGCGTGGCCATGATGATGGTGGTGCCGCCGGCATTGATGCGGTCGAGCACGTTCATGATGCCGGCGCTCGTGACGGGGTCGAGGTTGCCCGTCGGCTCGTCGGCCAGCAGGATGGCGGGCTTGTTCACGACGGCGCGGGCGATGGCCACGCGCTGCTGCTCGCCACCGGAGAGTTCGTGCGGCAGTCGCCCGGCCTTCTCGGCGAGGCCGACCATGGCGAGCACGTCGGGCACGGCCTCCTGGATGAAGCCTCGCGACTTGCCGATCACCTGCAGCGTGAAGGCGACGTTGTCGAAGACGTTCTTGTTCGGCAGCAGCCGGAAGTCCTGGAAGACGACGCCGAGGTTGCGACGGAAGTACGGCACCTTGCGGGAGGAGATCGAACCGAGATCCTGCCCCAGCACGTGGATGTTGCCGCTCGTCGGCCGATCCTCCTTCAGCACCAGGCGGAGGAAGCTGGACTTGCCGGAACCGGAGGCACCGACGAGGAAGACGAACTCACCCCGCAGTATCTCGAGGTCGATCGTGTTGAGCGCCGGCTTGGCCGTGCCCTTGTACATCTTGCTTACCTGGTCAAATCGAATCATGGCGAGGTCAGCCTAAGCAGCACTCCCGGGCATTGCGCCGAGCGACTCGCCCATTGGCCAAGCGTGCCGCCGAAGCTGGGAAGTGCCTCGGTGAACCGTGAGCGATCAGTCTTCGATCTTGCGCTTGCGCCAGCGGATGCCCGCCGAGATGAATCCGTCGAGGTCGCCGTCGAAGACGTTGTTGGGGTTGTTGACCTCGTAGTCGGTGCGCAGGTCTTTGACCATCTGGTACGGCGCGAGCACGTAGCTGCGCATCTGGTCGCCCCAGCTCGCCGTGATGGTGCCGGCCAGCTCCTTCTTCTTGGCGTTCTCCTCTTCGCGCTGTGCGAGCAGCAGGCGGGACTGCAGCACGCGCATCGCGGCCGCGCGGTTCTGGATCTGGCTCTTCTCGTTCTGACAGCTCACCACGATGCCGGTGGGGATGTGCGTGATGCGCACCGCGGAGTCGGTCGTGTTGACCGACTGCCCGCCGGGGCCGCTCGACCGGAAGACGTCGACGCGGATGTCGCTCTCGGGAACCTCCACGACATCCGTCGTCTCGATCAACGGAACCACCTCGACGGCCGCGAAGCTCGTCTGGCGCTTGCCGGCCGAGTTGAACGGGCTCATGCGCACCAGGCGGTGCGTGCCCGCCTCGACCGAGAGCGTGCCGAAGGCGTAGGGCGAGTCGATCTCGATGGTGGCGCTCTTGATGCCCGCCTCCTCGGCGTAGCTGGTGTCGAGCACGGTCGACTTGTGCCCGTGCTGCTCGGCCCAGCGGAGGTACATGCGCAGCAGCATCTCGGCGAAGTCGGAGGCGTCGACGCCGCCGGCGCCCGCCCGGATCGTGACGACGGCCGGCCGCGGGTCGTACTCGCCGTTCAGCAGCGTCTGCACCTCGAGCTCGCCGAGCAGCTTCGTCAGGCTGGTGAGTTCGGCCTGCGCTTCGGTCACCGCCTCTTCGTCGGATTCGTCGTTGGCGAGTTCGACCATGATCTCGAGGTCGTCGAGCCGCGAGTCGATGCTGACGATCTTGGCGAGCTCGGCCTGGCGGTGCGAGAGCGCACTCGTGACCTTCTGCGCCTTCTCGGTGTCGTTCCAGAGGTCGGGAACGCCGGCCTGCTCGCTCAGGTCGGCGATCTGGGCCCGCAGGCTCTCGACGTCGACCACCGACTGGATGTCGGCGAAGGTCGAACGGAGGGCGCTGATCTGCTCAGAGAGGTCGAGTTCTAACACGATCCCCCAGCCTACCCGCTCCGCCCGTGCGGAGGCCGGGCCGCCCGGCGTTCTAAACTTGTTGCCTGATGAGTAGTTCTGAGCCCGCAGCCGAGACACCCCCGGCGACCTTCCGGTTCGGTTCCATCGCTCTCTCTGCGCTGCTTCCCGCGCTGCTCTTCGCCATCGGCGAGGGAGCGATCATCCCGATCATCCCCGCCGTCGCCGGCAGCCTGGGTGCGACCCTCGCCGTCGCCGGAGTGATCTCGGGTATGACGATGATCGGCGAGCTGGTCGGCGACATCCCGAGCGGCTGGCTGGTGTCCAGGCTCGGCGAGCGGCGGTCGATGATCTACGCCGCCGGCCTCTCGATGCTGTCGATCATCCTGTGCCTGCTGGCACCGAACGCGCTGGTCTTCGGGATCGGCATCTTTCTGCTCGGACTGTCGGCGGCCGTGTTCGCGCTGGCCCGCCATGCGTTCATGACGAGTTTCGTGCCCGTCGCGTACCGGGCGCGGGCCCTGTCGACGCTCGGCGGCACCTTCCGGGCGGGCTGGTTCATCGGGCCGTTCCTCGGCGCCGGCGTGATCGCCCTGACCGGTACGGCCCAGTCGGTCTTCTGGGTGATGGGGGTCTGCGCCGTCGCGATCGTCGTTCTGCTGCTGATCGTCGACGACCCCACAGAGAAGCTGGCGAAACCGGATGCCGGCGAGCGACTGCTCGCCGGGGAGTCGAACGGACTGTTCGCCACCATCTGGACCCATCGCCGGGTGCTGACCCGCATCGGTCTCGGCGTCGCGATCGTCAGCGCCCTCCGCGCCAGCCGCACCGTGGTGCTCCCGCTCTGGGCCGTGAGCCTCGGCATCGGCGAGAGCAACACGGCCCTGATCGTCGGGGTCGGCGCCGCTCTCGACTTCGCGCTGTTCTACACCAGTGGCCAGATCATGGACCGGTTCGGCCGGCTCTGGAGCGCCCTGCCGTCGATGATCGGCATGGGGGTGTGCCTCGTGGTTCTCTCGGTGACCCACGACCTCGCCCACGCCGCCGGCTGGTTCATCGTGCTCACCATTCTGCTCGGCGTCTCGAACGGCATCTCGAGCGGCATCGTCATGACGCTCGGCGCAGACCTCGCGCCGAAGAGCTCACCCGCCCCGTTCCTCGGTGCATTCCGCTTCACCGGTGACCTCGGATCGGCCCTCGCGCCCCTGCTGGTGGCGGGCATCCTGGCCGTCGCGGGCCTGCCGTTCGCGGTCGGAACCGTCGGCGTCATCGGGTTCTTCGGGGCCGGAGTCATGCTGCGCTACATCCCGCGATTCGTACCGCGGAGTCTCGCTCACAAATCGCTGAGATTCAAACCAGACGCGTAATACCGACCCATTACACTGAGGGTGTTCTCCGCGGGAGTGGTGAAATTGGTATACACGCAGGTTTTAGGTACCTGTGCTTTCGAGCGTGAGGGTTCAAGTCCCTTCTCCCGCACGCGAAGCCGATTTCTTCCGGCCGGCCGCTGAAGACCCACGACGACTGGAGCCCCACCCATGCACGCAGCGCTCATCCCCTGGCTCGACCCGAACACTCTGATCAACGGGTTCGGTCCGTTTGCGCTGCTGGGCATCTGCTTCATCGTCTTCGCCGAGACCGGCCTGCTCATCGGGTTCGTGCTGCCGGGTGACACGCTCCTCTTCTTCACCGGCCTGCTCACCTTCACGGGCACCATCGGCCTGCCCATCTACCTTGTCGCCCCGGCCATCGCGCTCTCTGCCTTCATCGGCGGGGAGGTCGGCTACCTGATCGGGCGGAAGGCCGGCCCCCGCATCTTCGAACGCAAGGAGTCGGGCTTCTTCAGCATCAAGAACGTCGAGCGCACGAACGCCTTCTTCGAGCGCTTCGGCGGCTTCGCCGTGATCGTCGCGCGCTTCGTTCCCGTGGTTCGAACCTTCGCCCCGATCGCGGCGGGCGTCGGCAAGATGGACTCGCGCCGGTACAGCTTCTACAACGCCGTCGGCGCGCTGATCTGGGGCGGCGGCATCGTCATGCTCGGCTTCTTCCTCGGGCAGATCCCGATGGTGAAGGACTTCACGGAGAAGTACATCGACGTCGTTCTGCTCGCCGTCGTGGTGCTGACGCTCGTGCCCACCGTGTTCCACACCATCCAGTCCTCGCGCAAGGCGAAGAAGGCCGCGCGGGCCGGCGAGGCCGAGCCCGTCGAGGCGACGGGTGCTGCCGAAGAGCTGCTGCTCGACCCGTCGGCCTTCACGCACCGCCCCGGCCAGAAGCACGACGGCGCCGTCTGAGAACGCGTCAGCGGTGCTGCTCGTGCTCGTGACCGGCGTGTTCGGCCGGCTCGAGCTGGAAGGTCGAGTGCTCGACGTCGAAATGCGCCGTGAGGCACCCCGACAGACGATCGAGTAGTTCACCCGTGGCGCCGTCGGCGAAGATCTTCGGCTCGACGACGACGTGTGCCGAGAAGACGGGTTCGCCCGACGTGATGGCCCAGACGTGCACATCGTGCACCTCGAGTACACCGGGCGTCTCGATGATGTGCCGGCGAATCTGCTGCACGTCGGTCTCTTTCGGCGCCGACTGGATGAGCACGCCCACCACGTCTCGAAGCAGCACGAAGGCTCGCGGCACGATCATCACCGCAATGGCCAGCGAGGCGATGGCGTCGGCGGCGACCAGGCCCGTGGTGATGATGACGATGCCGGCGACGATGACCGCGATCGAACCCAGGGTGTCGCCGAAGACCTCCAGGTAGGCACCGCGCATGTTGAACGACTGCCGATCGCCGCCCCGCAGCACCAGGAGTGCGGCAACGTTGGCCACGAGACCGATCGAGGCGATCACCAGCATGGGCACGCCCTGCACATGGTCGGTCTCGGGCGAGATGAGCCTCGAGATGCCCTCACTGCCGACGAAGGCCGCCACGACGAGCAGGATCACGCCGTTGGCCAGCGCGGCGAGAACCTCGGCGCGCTGAAAGCCGAAGGTGTGCCGGTCGGAGGCCGGGCGCAGCGCGATGATCGACGCGACCAGCGCGATGATCAGCCCCAGCAGGTCGGAGAGCATGTGGCCGGCATCGGCGAGGAGGGCGAGCGAGCCGCTGAGAACAGCACCGGCGGCCTCGACGACCAGCACGGCCGTGACGATGCCGATCGCGATGAGGAGCCGCGCACGGTTCGTCGACCGTGATGCGTGACTGTGGTGCTCGTGGCTGCTCATCGCTTACAGACTAGGAGAGGAACGAGGCCCCGCCCTCCCCGCGGTACTACTTGGGAATGACGTTCATTCTCAGCAGCGGAATCACATTCTCGAAGGCCAGGGCACGATGGCTGATGGCGTTCTTCTCGTCGGGGCTCAACTCCGCCGCCGTGACGCTGAGGCCGGAGGGAACGAAGACGGGGTCGTACCCGAAACCGTTCGCACCGCGCGACTCGCGGATGAGGGCGCCCCGCCAGAAGCCGGCCGCGACGTCTTCGAAGGCCACGGCATCCGGAACCTCATCGGCAGCGGGAACGACGACGGCGATGTGGCAGACGAAGGCGGCGCCACGCTGGTCGTCGTGGATGTCGGCGAGCTGGTCGAGCAGCAGCTCCCGGTTCGCGAGGTCGCCCTTGCCGTGGCCGGCCCAGCGCGCGGAGAAGATGCCGGGCGCGCCGCCCAGAATGTCGACGGCGATGCCGGAGTCATCGGCCAGAGCGGGAAGCCCGGTGTGCAGGGCGGCGGCCCGGGCCTTGATCAGCGCATTCTCGGCGAAGGTCACCCCGTCTTCGACAGGCTCCGGTCCGTCGTACTTCACGATGTCGAGTTCGGGCAGGCGGGCGCCGAGGATCTTCTGGAACTCGTCGACCTTGTGCTGGTTGTGCGTGGCGAGCACCACGCGCACGCGGTTCACGCGAGGGCCGCCGTCTGCAGGGCGGTGAGCTCGCCGGTACCGACGAGCGCCAGGTCGAGCAGTGCGTTCAGCTCGGAGCGGTCGAAGGGCGCGCCCTCGGCGGCTCCCTGCACCTCGACGAAGAGCCCGCGGCCGGTGACGACCACGTTCATGTCGGTCTCGGCACGCACGTCTTCGGTATATGCCAGATCGAGCATGGGAGTCTGGTCGATGATGCCGACGGAGACCGCGGCGACGCTGTCGATGAGGGGCTGGGCCTTCTGGCCGATGAACTTACGACCGCGCGCCCACTCGATGGCGTCGACCATGGCGACGTAGGCGCCGGTGATCGCTGCGGTTCGGGTTCCGCCGTCGGCCTGCAGAACGTCGCAGTCGATCACGATGGTGTTCTCGCCGAGGGCCTTCATGTCGACGACCGCCCGCAAGGAGCGGCCGATCAGCCTCGAGATCTCGTGAGTGCGACCACCGATCTTGCCCTTCACGGCCTCTCGGTCCATGCGGCTGTTCGTCGCCCGGGGCAGCATCGCGTACTCGGCAGTGACCCAGCCCTTGCCCTTGCCCGACATCCAGCGCGGCACGCCGTTCGTGAAGGAGGCGGTGCAGAGCACTCTGGTGTTGCCGAAGGAGATGAGGGCCGAGCCCTCCGCCTGGGTGCTCCAGCCGCGCTCGATCGTCACCTCGCGCAGGTCGTCGACCGAGCGGCCGTCGGCGCGCACGAGGGCGGACGGGGTGGGGGCGGGTGTGGGGTCGGTCATCGGTTCTCCTCGAAGAC
>NZ_PSTT01000008.1 GCF_002931235.1 Subtercola sp. Z020
CCCCCACGCCTCGCCCCCCCGCCTGTCCGCCGCGAGAGGACGCTAACTGCTCCAACCGCGCCGCATTCCGACGCTTGGCGCCTTCCCGCGCTCGCGGGAACACTCCACCCATCCGCGGGTACGTGCCGAGAGGGCGCAAGGTGCCGGAATCAGCACGCTTTCCGACAAACAGCGTCCTCTCGCGGGAGGTGCCGGGTACGCGGGCTCGCCGCGCGGGAGGTGTCGGGTTACGCGGGCTCTGCGGCGGAGGCGCCAGCCACGATCCACCGCCCCGAGCGCGCGCGCAGCCCGAGCGTCAGCGCACGGGCCCCGAGGTACCCGTAGCCGAACGCCGCCCACAGCCACACGAGGGCCGCGTCATCCCCGCCGCCCGGCGCGAACAGCAGCACCAGAACCAGCAGCGGCGCATAGATCGCCACATTCACCAGCCCACTGAGCGCCAGGTACCGCGAATCGCCCGCCCCGATCAGCACCCCGTCGAGCACGAACACGTACCCGGCGAGCGGAATGCCGACCGCCATGGCCAGGGCCGTCACCCGCAGCGCCGCCTGCACCTCCGGGCTCGACGTGAACACCGGGCCGAGCAGGCCGAGCCCCGCGACCAGTGCCACGGCGGCGCCGAGCACGACGCCCGACGCGAGCCCCCAGCGCACCAGCCGCCGCGTCACGAGCATCACCCGCTCGGTGTCGCCCGCCCCCAGCCCGTGCCCGATCAGCGCCTGCCCGGCGATGGCCAGGGCATCCAGAATGAAAGCGAGCGTCGTGAACAGCGTCAGCGCGATCTGGAAGGCGCCGAGCGACGCGGTTCCGAGGGTGGCCGCCACCGCTACCGTCGCGAGGATCGCCGCCCGCAGCGACGCCGTGCGGAGCAGCAGCCAGGCTCCGGATGCCGCGGCCGACCCGACACCGTCGAGCCCCGGTCGCAGCAGCGCTCCGCTCGCCCGGGCCGCCCGTACCGCAATCACGATGTAGACCGCCGCCATTGCCCACTGCGCGACCACGGTTCCCGCCGCCGAGCCCGCGATGCCCCAGCCGAAGCCGTAGATGAACAGCGCATTGAGCCCGGCGTTGGCCGCGAACCCGGCGACGGCGACGACGAGCGGCGTGCGGGTGTCCTGCAGGCCACGCAACAGCCCGGTCGCAGCGATGACGAGCAGCATCGCCGGCAGCCCGGCCAGCGACACGGTCAGGTACGTGACGGCGTCGGCTGCGACATCCGTGGCTCCCGTGAACAGGCCGACGACCGGGCGCGCGAAGACCAGGCCGAGCAGCACCACGACGACGCCCAGCCCGAGCGCCAGCCACAGGCCGTCGATACCGGCCCGGATCGCCCCGGTGCGGTCGCCCGCGCCGAGCCGGCGCGCGACCGCCGGCGTGGTCGCGTAGGCGAGGAAGATCAGCAGCCCGATCACCGTCTGCACGACGGCGCTCGCGATTCCGAGGGCGGCGAGCGGCACCTCGCCGAGGTGGCCCACCAGGGCGGTGTCGGTCAGCAGGAAGAGCGGCTCGGCCACGAGCGCCCCGAGCGCGGGCACGGCGAGGCGCAGGATGTCGCGGTCGAGGCTCTTCACGGGGGGAACGGGCATCCACCAACCGTAGCCAGCGCCCCCGACACCCGGCCCGCCGCCCGCCGCCTGCTGCCCGCCGGAGGCCGAGTGTCGGACGGCGTGAGTATTCTGGACGAATGAGCGAAACGGGCATCGACACCACCGAACTCGACCCTGCGACCAGGCCGCAGGACGACCTCTTCAGGCACGTCAACGGGCGGTGGATCGCGCGCACAGAGATCCCCGAGGACAAGGCCCGTTACGGGTCGTTCTACGAGCTCGCCGAAGAGGCCGAGAAGGCCGTGCAGCAGATCATCACCGAGGCGCAGGGCGCCGCAGAGGGCACCGAGGAGCGCAAGTTCGGCGACCTCTACACGAGCTTCATGAACGAGCAGCGCATCGAGGAGCTCGGAACGACGCCCATCGACGGCCAGCTCGCCCTGGTCGACGCGATCTCCTCCGTCGAAGACCTCGTGCGCACCGTCGGGCGGCTCGAACGGCAGGGCGTGGGCGGGTTCTTCCACCTCTTCGTCGACAACGACCCGGGCAACCCCGAGCGCTACCTCGTGTTCGTGGAGCAGGGCGGCATCACCCTGCCCGACGAGAGTTACTACCGCGAGGAGAAGTTCGCGGGCATCCGCGAGGCGTACGTCTCGCACATCCAGCGCATGTTCGAGCTCGCCGGCACGGGCGTGGGGGCGGCGGCAGACGAGGGCAGCGCGCCGGCACGCGCCCAGCGCGTCTTCGACCTCGAGACGGCGATCGCGTCGAAGCACTGGGACAACGTGAAGACCCGTGACGCGCAGGCGACCTACAACCTGCTCTCCTGGTCCGACCTGCTCGCGCTCTTCGCGGGCGCCGCGGTCGACGGTTCGCCGGCCGGCACCCTGACGATCTGGCGCGACGCCCTCGGCACCCCGGCGGGTGTGCTCGACGAGGTCGTCGTGCGCGAGCCGAGCTTCCTCGAGGGCCTGTCGAGCCTCATCACCGACGACCGGCTCGAGGCGTGGAAGGACTGGCTCGCCTGGAAGGTCATCCACGGCGCCGCCCCGTTCCTGCCCTCCGCGTTCGTCGCCGAGAACTTCGAGTTCTACGGCCACACGCTTACCGGCACGCCGTCGATCCGCGCCCGGTGGAAGCGGGGAGTCTCCCTCGTCGAGGGCTCGATGGGCGAGGCCGTCGGCCGCATCTACGTCGAGCGGCACTTCGGCGGTACCGCGAAAGCCGCGATGGACATCCTCGTCGCCAACCTCATCGAGGCCTACCGCCAGTCGATCACCGACCTCGGGTGGATGACGCCGGAGACCCGCGTGCGGGCCCTCGAGAAGCTCGACACGTTCACTCCGAAGATCGGCTTCCCCGTGAAGTGGCGCGACTATTCGAGCCTCGAACTCGACGCCTCGAGCCTGTTCGACAACGTGCGAGCGACGAGCGAGTTCGAGTTCCAGCGGGAGCTCGGCAAGGTGGGCAAGCCGCTCGACCGCGACGAATGGTTCATGCTGCCGCAGACGATCAACGCGTACTACAACCCCGGCTTCAATGAGATCGTCTTCCCCGCCGCCATCCTGCAGTACCCGTTCTTCGACGAGCAGCGGGATGCCGCGGCCAACTACGGCGCGATCGGCGCGGTCATCGGGCACGAGATCGGCCACGGCTTCGACGACCAGGGTTCGCGCTTCGACGGCGACGGCCGGCTCACCGACTGGTGGACGGAGGCCGACCGTGAGGCCTTCGAGAAGCTGACCGCCTCGCTCATCGCGCAGTATGACGCCCTCGCCCCCGCGCAGGTGCCCGACCACCACGTGAACGGCGCACTCACCATCGGCGAGAACATCGGCGACCTCGGCGGGCTCGGCATCGCGTGGAAGGCGTACCTCATCTCCCTCGACGGCGCCGAACCGCCCGTGCTCGACGGGCTGACCGGCGCCCAGCGGTTCTTCCTGTCGTGGGCGCAGGCCTGGCAGCAGAAGTCGCGAGACGAAGAGGTCATCCGCCTGCTCGCGATCGACCCGCACTCGCCGAACGAGTTCCGCTGCAACCAGATCGTGCGGAACATCCCCGAGTTCTACGAAGCCTTCGAGGTCGGCGAGGGCGATGCCCTCTGGCTCGCCCCCGACGATCGCGTGACCATCTGGTAATGGCACCCCCGAAGCGCAAAGACCGGCGACGGGCGCAGCCCGGTCTTCCGAGCGGGCGCCGTTCGAGCGCCCAGAGCGACACGGAGACGTTCAAACGCGGCTTCGTCTCGCTGACGAAGCTCGCGCTCTCGGGTGTGCAGATCACGGCGTCGGCTCTGGATGTCGCCACAGAGAAGGTGCTCTTCTCCATAGACGACCACCTGTCGGTGCCCACCGCCAGCCTCGGCAAGGTGCTGCTGCTCATCGAGGTGGCCGCGCGGCTCACCCAGCGCGACATCTCGGCGCACGGCCTGCTCGACCGAACCGTCGTGGACTCGGCCGCCGGCACCGGGCTCTGGCAGCACCTCCAGGTGCCCACCCTCCCCGTCGCCGACCTGGCCGTGCTCGTCGGAGCCTCCAGCGACAACCTCGCCACCAACGTGCTGCTGCGGCAGATCGGGCTCGACGCCGTGCGGGCGCGGGGCGAGGCACTGGGTCTTCACCGCACCTTCCTGCTCGACAAGGTGCGCGACTACCGCGGCCCCGACGACGCCCCGCACTTCTCGGTCGGCTCGGCGCGGGAGCTCGCGACCCTCTTCCGCAACCTCGCGGAGGGCAGCGTGGTCGATGTCGCGACCAGCCAGCAGGTGCTCGCCTGGCTCGGCCTCGGCAGCGACCTGTCGATGGTCGCGAGTGCGTTCGGGCTCGACCCGCTGTCGCACGTGCACTCGGACCACGGCCTGCTGCTGGTGAACAAGACCGGCTCGGGGCAGGGCATCCGCTCAGAGGTGGGGGTGCTCCGGGGCCCGCGCGCGAGCGTCGCCTACGCCGTCACGATGCGCTACAACGACGCCGAGCTCACCGGCCGCCTCGCCGTGCTCGACGGCATGCGCACCCTCGGCACCGACATCCTCGAGTACGTCTACTGACCCCCGCTCCACGCACGTAATCGAGGATGAGGGCGGGGTTGGGTGCGTTGGGGGCGCCATCGGCGCTCTCGTCCTCAGCTACGCATGTGATGGCGGCGCAACGCGGCGGGGCGGCGGGCGAGGGCGGGGTCAGTCGATGAGGCCACGGGCTACGAGGCGGGCGAGGGTCTCGACGCCGGCCGGGGGGCAGCGGTACGCATCGGCGGAGGTCACCCAGTGCACCGAGTCGACCTCGGCCGACGGGGTCGGCTCGTCAGAGGTCGTCGCTGCGAACAGCTCCATCACGACCATCCGCCCCTCCGGTTCGCCGTGCGCCTGCACCGTCACCGTGAACAGGCTCCGGATGCTCGGCTCATCGAGCTCGACGGAAACCTCTTCGCGGCACTCCCTCCGCACCGCGGCGGCGGCAGTCTCGCCGTCGTCGATCTTGCCCCCGGGCAGGTACAGCACGTCGCGCCCCCGCGCAGTCACCATCAGCACCCGTCGTTCCCGTAGCAGCACCGCAGCCGCCACCCGGATCGCCGGCATTCCACCAGCGCCCGGCGCCGCCTCCGCCACCGTCGCGCCCCCTCCCGCGCCCGCCTCGGCTGGCGCCGCCGCGCCGAGGCGCCGCGCCTCCCACTCCGAGCGCAGCAGCGCGTAGACCGCGGTGTCACCCCACCGACCCTTGAACCACAGGTTCTCGCGGAACAGCGCCTCTTGCTGCATCCCGAGCCGACCGCAGACGGCCGCGGACGACGTGTTGAGCGGGTCGAGCTGCGCTGCCACGCGATGGGCGCCGAGCTCCGTGACCGCCCAGTCGAGCATCCGGCCCGCCGCCTCGGAGGCATAGCCGCGGCCCTGGAACTTCGGGTTGAACGCCCAGCCGATCTCCGCCTGGCCGCTCTCGACGCTGTGCAGGAAGACCGTGATCTCCCCGATCAGCCGGGAGCTGCCGCCGGAGCCGTCGGCCAGCTCGACACCCACCACCAGCACGTCACCATCGTTCACCAGCGCAGTGGTGGCGAGCCGCCGGGCGAGGTGTTCGCGCGTCTCGGCCAGCGTGCGCACCTGCCAGAACATGTACTCGACGACCTCGGGCAGGCGCTGGTACGCATGGATGTCTTCCGCATCGCTCGCGCGCAGCAGTCGAAGCGTGAGCCGGGGCGTACGGATCTCGGAGAACGTCGTCACGCCCCCACCCTGCCAGAAGCGGGCGGGTCAGGAGGCGGCGGAGGCCTCACGCGGAGGCGCGGGGTGCACCGGCGGCACTGACGGGGAGACAGGCGCGACAGGCGCGGCCGGCGCAGCCGTGGCGCCGCTGGCGGCCCCGGCCACTCGCGTGCCGCCCAGGTGGGCGACCGGCGCGGCAGGCGCGGCGGGCTGCACGCCGAACAGAGCTTCGAGTGCCCCGACGAACGATGCACCCTCGCCGGCACGGGCGAGTTCGCGGGCGCGCACAGACGGCGTGTGCAGCAGTACCCCGACGAGGTGGCGGAGCGCCGCCTCGGTCTCGGGCGAACTGTCACCGCGGGTGCGGGCGCGGCTGATCTCCGCGTCGAGCGCGTCGAAGAAGTGCGACCTCAGGGCGACCACGGCGGGCGTCACTTCGGATTCCACGCGGGCTGCGCTGTACTCGGCGGCAGCCTCATCCACCATCGCCCGTGCACTCGTCGTCGAGGCGAACTCGTCGATGGGGGCGTGCAGGCTGATCGTCTCGAGGTCGAGCAACTCGACGCCAGCGATCGACGACACCGCGGGGTCGATGTTCCGGGGAAGACCGAGGTCGATCACGAGGCGGCGCTGCACAGCATCCGGAACCGTCTGCGCTGCGGTGAAGTCGGCGGCCGTCAGCACGGCGACGGGCGACTGGCTCGCGGCCACGATGACGTCGGAGGCGGCGACGGCGGCGACCAGGTCGTCGCCGAACACCTGCGGAATGTCGAGGCGCGCAGCGAACGGCGCGACGCGCGAGGAGGGGGAGTAGACCGTGAAGTCCGTCGCGCCGCGTTCCTGCAGGGCGGTGAGGCTGACGCGCGCATACTTGCCGGTGCCGATCAGCAGCACGCGGGTCTGGGCCCAGTCGGTGACGCGACTCTCGGCGAGGTCGAGTGCGAGGCGCACGAGCGAACGGCCTGCCCCACCGACGCCGGTCTTCGTCTTCACGTCACGCGAGGTGTGGGAGGCGCGCTGGAACAGCCGCTCCAGCGCCGACGAGGTGGTGCCTTCGACGCGCGCCGTGTTCAGGGCGCGCTTCACCTGGCCGGCGATCTCGTCTTCGCCCACCACGACCGACTCGAGCCCACTCGACACCGAGAAGAGGTGCTCGGCGACGGTGTCGCCCGAGAGAACGGTCACGGCGTCGAAAACGTCACCGGCGTCGACTCCGGATGCCCGGCTCACGGCATCGATCACTTCGTGTGCGGCGAGGGCACTGCCCGCCGTGAGCGGATCGTCGACGTCGAGGTAGGCCTCGAAGCGGTTGCAGGTCGCCAGCAGCACGGCGCCCTGGATGAAGTCGCTGTCGCTGACGAGCGTGGGAGCCACAGAAGGTGCGCCGATCGACAGCTTCTCCAGAAGGGTGAAGCTCGCGTTGCGATGGCTCGCAGTCAGGCAGATCAGCACCAATCCATCGTAAGCGACTTTCCCCTCCCACTACGACGTCTTGTAGAACTCACACCGCGCGCGATGGTCTATGAACCGTAGTGGAAGCGGCACTGCCAGATGAGCACCAGGTCACCACGCACTTCGTAGACCAGACGGTGCTCCGCCGTGATGCGCCGCGACCACACACCAGCCCGTTCGTACCTCAGCATCTCCGGTTTGCCGATGCCGTTCTCGGGGTCTCGCAGCGTTTCATCGATGAGTCGGTTGATACGCCGCACCATCATCCGGTCATTCTTCTGCCAATGGCCGTAGTGCGCCCATCCCCGAGCGGTGAACGCTAGCTTCACGATCGATCGAGTTCGTGGAACTCGATCTCCCCCGCCTGGGACTGCCGCATGCTCTCCAGCAGTTCGCGCGCATTCGCCGGCGACCGCATGAGGTACTCGAACTCCTTCATGGCACTCCACTCCCTGCTCGAAACGAGCATGGCGTTGCCCCGTCGCGAGGTGATCTCGATGACGAGCTCGTCGTCGTTCACCTGCTCGATGAGGCTGAAGAGGTTCTTTCGTGCTTCTGACGCTGTGATGGCCATGGCCTTGCTCCCTGCTGACTGGTACGAGTTATCGTACAGCTCGACAGGTGGCATTTCGAGAGTATTTGTCATAAATTCAGTGAAGCAGCGACGGGGTGTCGACGGCGCGAGAGGCCGAAATCTGTGGAGAACTCGCGTTGCAGGCGGGCTCGGGAAAACAGGAGCAAAGCCTGAGACAATCGACCACGTGAATCTCCCGACGAGCCCGACCCCCGCAGACTCCCGCGTGCTCCCCGCCGCCCACCCCCTGCAGAGCGGCCGAACATCCGCCAGCCCCCTCGTCACCACCTACCAGGGCACACGCGGCCCCGTCACCCCGGTCTGGATGATGCGCCAGGCCGGCCGCTCCCTCCCCGAGTACCGCGCCCTCCGCGTCGGCACCGACATGCTCGACGCCTGCCTCGACCCCGCTATGGCGAGCGAAATCACCCTGCAGCCCGTGCGCCGCCACGGCGTCGACGCCGGTATCTTCTTCAGCGACATCGTCGTTCCGATCAAGCTGGCCGGCGTCGACGTGTCGATCGTCGCCGGCAAGGGTCCGGTTCTGCCGCATCCGGTGCGCACCGCCGACGACGTGCGAAACCTCCCCACCCTTGACGAGGCCGCCCTCGCGCCCATCTCCGAGGCCGTCGCCCTGACCGTCGACGCGCTGGGCGACATCCCACTCATCGGATTCGCCGGCGCCCCCTTCACCCTCGCCGCCTACCTTGTCGAGGGCGGCCCGTCGAAGGACCACATCGCCGCGCGCACGATGATGCACTCCGACCCCGAGAGCTGGCAGGCGCTGATGCGCTGGACCGCCACGGTCACCGGCGCCTTCCTCCGCGCACAGATCCTCGCCGGCGCGAGCGCTGCACAGCTCTTCGACTCCTGGGCCGGCGCGCTCTCGCTGGCCGACTACACCGCAAAGGTCGCACCGGCCTCCGCTCTCGCTCTCGCCCGCGTGCACGGCCTCGAGTACACGGCTCCGGATGCCGCGAGCCGCACCGTTCCGATCGTGCACTTCGGCGTGGGCACCGGGGAGTTGCTCGGCGCGATGCACGACGTCGGCGCCGATGTGATGGGGGTCGACTACCGCATCCCGCTGGATGAGGCGTCGCGCCGGCTCGGCGGCACGGTGCCGCTGCAGGGCAACATCGACCCCGCGTTCCTCGCGGCACCGTGGCCGGTGCTCGAGGCGCATGTGCTCGACGTGCTCGAGCGGGGGAAGGCGGCTCCGGCCCACGTGCTGAACCTCGGGCACGGGGTGCCGCCCGACACCGACCCCGCGGTGATCACACGCCTCGTCGCGTTCGTGCATCAGGTGGCGGCTGACGCTGCATCCTCCCTTCCCGCCCCGACCCCCGCGGCCTGACCCGTGCCGGCCGGGCAGAGCGTCGTCGTCGTCGGTGGCGGCGTAGCCGGGCTTGTGGCGGCCCGCACCCTCGCACGCAAGGGGTTCCGCGTCACGCTGGTGGAGGCATCCCCCACCCCCGGCGGGTGCGTCGCGACACATACCGTTGCAGGCATACGTCTCGACTCGGGTGCCGAGAGCTTCGCCACCCGCGGCGGAACCGTCGCCGCCTACCTCGCCGGCCTCGGTCTCGGCGACGAGGTCGTGAGCCCGAACCCCTCAGGCGCCTGGGTGCAGCTCGAGGGGGATGCCGCGCCGCTGCCGAAGAACACCGTGCTGGGCATCCCGGGTGTTCCGCTCGCCGACGACGTGCGGCGCATCATCGGCTGGTCGGGCGTTCTGCGCGCCCAGCTCGACCGCTACAGCCCGCTCGTGCGGGTACGCAAACAGAAGAGCCTCGGCGATCTGGTGCGGCGCCGGATGGGGCAGAGGGTGCTCGACCGCCTCGTCGCCCCGATCGTGTCGGGCGTGCACTCCGCCCACCCCGAGCTCGTCGACGTCGACGCGGTGGCCCCCGGCCTGCTCGCGGCGATGGAGGTGCAGGGCTCGCTCTCGGGTGCGGTGCTCTCGCTGATCGCGCGCCGCCCCCGCCCCGCCGCGGGCACGCGCGCGGTCGACGACGGCGCGGCGGATGCCGGTGGCCGGCCCGGAGCGCGCTCCGGATCCGCGGTCGGCGGCCTCGACGGCGGCATGTTCCGCCTCGTCGAGGCGTTGGTCGCCGACTGCGAACGCTTCGGCGTCGACCTGCAGTTCGGCGTGGGCGTCAGCAGCATCCGCCGCGTCGACATGTCCCAGGCGCCTTCGGGCCCGGCCGCGGCCGGCGCGAAGGGACCCGAATCGTTCGACCGCGCCGACCCAGGCACGATTTCGGCCCCTTCGGCCGAACCCGCGGCCGAGTCGGGTGCGGGTGGGCGGGCCGAGCACGGCGAGCACGCGCACGCGGCCGAGTGGATGACCGTGCTCGACGACGGCTCGGTGCTGGGCTCGAACGGGGTCGTCGTCGCCGCCGGCTTCCGCGCGGCGCTCGGGCTGCTGCAGAACCTCGACGGGCTGCGTGAGCAGACGGAGGGCGCCGGCTGGCCCGGATCCTCCGCCGTCACCCTCGCCACCCTCGTGCTCGACGCGCCCGAACTCGACGCCGCGCCCCGCGGAACCGGCGTGCTGGTGGCCGAAGACGTCACCACGGTCGGTGCCAAGGCGCTCACCCACGCCACCGCGAAGTGGCCCTGGCTGGCAGCGGCCGCGGGCCCCGGCCGCCACGTGGTGCGCCTCTCCTACGGCCGGGGCGGCGCGACGACGACGAGCGGCGGCGCGGCCCCCACCGTAACCCGGGCCGACGCTCTCCGAGACGCGAGCACGCTGCTCGGCATCCGCCTCGACGACGCACAGGTGCGCGGCTTCGCGCTGGCCGAATGGCGCGACTCGCTCGCCTTCGCGACGAGCGGCCACCGCGCCAGGGTCGACGCCCTCGTCGAGGCCGTGCACGAGCATCCGGGGCTCGAAGTCGTCGGAGCCTGGATCTCGGGGACCGGCCTCGCCTACGTCATCGACGGAACGAGCGTCAAGGCCTCGGCGCTCGCTGTCAGCCTGCTCAGCACATAGGTCTACGATTTACAGACAGGCAATTCACGACTGATCGGAGTAATCATGCGCGGAAAGCTGCTTTTCGTGGTCGGCATCGGTGCGGGCTACGTTCTCGGCTCGAGAGCCGGCCGCCAGCGGTACGAGCAGATCAAGGCGGGTGCCGACAAAGTGTGGCAGTCGCAGCCGGTTCAGGCGGGTGTCTCGCAGGTTCAGGGTTTCGCCAACCAGCGCCTCGACGCGGCGTCGGGCAAGATCGCCGACGGCGTTCGCAAGGGCCTCGGCGCGGTTCTGCGCCTCGACGGGTCGAACGCCGGCAACCGCTCCGGTGCACGCGGCGCGAGCAGTGCGGGCGGCCGCGGCAGTGCGGGTTCCAGCGCGAAGCGCGCGGGCGCAGCCGGTACGAGCACAGGCTCCGGCACCGTCGTTCCGCCGTTGACCGGCTTCGTCGAATAGGCCGGAGATCACTGTGGCCGACCCCGGTGCTTCGTACACCAACCCTCGCAACCCGAAGACGAAACAGTCGCTCGCCGAGTTGGTGAGCGCCCTCCCGAGCCTCCTCGTCACCCTCGTCAAAGACGAGCTGACGCTGCTGAAGTCCGAGATCGTCAGCCGCGTCTCGAAGCTCGGGATCGGCGCCGGCCTCATCGCCGCCGCGCTCTTCCTGCTGTTCTTCGTGTTCGCCGTGCTGGTCGCTGCCGCCGTTCTCGGTATCGCGACCGCCCTGCCGGCCTGGCTCTCCGCGCTGATCGTGGCGGGCGGGCTGCTGCTCATTGCGATCATCCTGATCCTGGTCGGCGTCGCGCAGATCAAGAAGGGTGTGCCACCGGTTCCCGAAGAGTCGATCACCAGCCTGAAGAAAGACGTGAACGCCGTGAAGGGACTGGGTGAGACCCATGAGTGACAAGAAGGAGCTCAGCGCGGGCGCACGAACGGGTGCCGCCTCGAAGGCCGCTGCCGCCGGCCTCAAGAAGAACCAACCGTCGAAGCCCGACAAGCCCAAAGACACGCGCTCGCACGAGGAGATCAAGAACGCGGTCGTCAAGAACCGCGACACTCTCGCCCAGACGCTCGACGCCATCGAGTTCAAGCTGAACGTTCCGAAGCGCGCGAAGTATGAGACCGCGCAGCTGAAGGCGCGCTTCCAGGCGCTCCGCGAGGAGAACCCGGCGGCCCTGGTGGCCGGGGCCGCGGGAGTCGTGGCGCTCGTCGGCACGGGCATCTTCTTCGGCGTGCGGGCGGCGACCCGTCGCTGACGCCGGCCGCGGAATCCAGAACCGCCGCGGCATCCAGAACCAGAGCACACCACGAGAGACACGCACCACGCCGGGGGGCTTCCACACAGAGACAGTGGGCCGGGGTTGCCCACCGAAGGAAAGAAGACGATGACAGACCCAGCCCCCAGCACGATCCCTTCGACGTCTGAGCCGATGGGCGAGATGGTCACGGCGTACACGCTGTGGGCGGTCTTCCGCCGCAATTCAGAGACGCCGTTCGAACGAGACGGGTACGACGTTCCGTCGCTCGTCTCGGAACTGGATGACGCGGTGCTCAGCATCGAGGCAGAAGACGTCACTGTGCGGGGCTTCTACGACGTGTCGGGGCTCCGCGCCGATGCCGACCTGATGGTGTGGATCCACGGGGAGACGCCGGAGACCCTGCAGTGGGCCCTCCGCCAACTGCGCCGCACCGCCCTCCTCACGGGGCTGCTCCCCGTCTGGAACGCGATGGGGGTTCACCGCGACGCCGAGTTCAACAAGCGGCACATGCCGAGCTTCATGCTGGGCAAACCCCCGCAGGGCTGGGTGACCGTCTACCCGTTCGTGCGATCGTACGAGTGGTATCTGCTGCCCGAGGCCGAGCGGAGCGCCATGCTCCGCGACCACGGCATGAAGGGGGCGGCATTCCGCACGACCCTCGCGAACACGGTCGCGAGCTTCGCGCTCGGCGACTACGAATGGATCCTGGCTTTGGAAGACGACGAACTGCTCAATCTGGTCGACATGATGAGAGATCTGCGGCAGACGGATGCCCGCCGGCACGTTCGCGAAGAGGTGCCGTTCTTCACCGGGCGCCGCATCGGTACCGCCGAGATCGTGGAGGTGCTCCAGTGAGCGACGCAGCAGCCGTCGACGCGCCGGCCCCCGTGGGCCCCGCCACCGATTCCGCCCCCGCCGCCGACCTGAACGCCTTCCCCGAGGGCGTTCTCGTGCGCGCCGCGACAGAGGCCGCGGCATCCGGAGCCGAACACGTCGAGACGCCGGTCGCGTACGACGCCATTCTGCTGGCCAGCTTCGGCGGGCCGGAGGGGCAGGACGACGTCATCCCCTTCCTCCGCAACGTCACGCGCGGCCGCGGCATCCCCGACGAACGGCTCGAAGAGGTCGCGCACCACTACCGTGCCTTCGGCGGCGTCAGCCCGATCAACGAGCAGAACCGCGAGCTGAAGGCGGCGCTCGAAGCCGAACTGGCTCGCCGCGGCATCGACCTGCCCGTGCTCTGGGGCAACCGCAACTGGGCGCCGTACCTGCCCGAGGCGCTCGTCGAGGCGAACGAGCGCGGCTTCAGCAAGCTCATCGCCATCGGCACCAGCGCCTACAGCTCGTACTCGAGCTGCCGCCAGTACCGCGAGGACTACGCAAAGGCGCTCACGGAGACCGGTCTCGAGGGCACGCTGCAGATCGACAAGGTGCGCCAGTTCTTCGACCACCCCGGTTTCGTCGCGCCGTTCATCGACGGTGTCGCCGCAGCCTTCGACGAGATCGAGGTGGCCCTGCCCGGTATCGACCTGGGTACCGAAGTCGAGGTGCTGTTCTCGACGCACTCCATTCCGTCGACGGATGCCGACCGCTCGGGCCCGCCCGAACGCGGGTTCGGTCCGGGCGGTGCCTACCAGGCGCAGCACCGGGCGGTCGCAGAGGTCGTCATGGAGGCCGTCGGCGTCGGTCGCACCTCCCTGCCGCAGTGGCAGCTCGTCTTCCAGAGCCGGAGCGGCCCGCCCACCCAGCCGTGGCTCGAGCCCGACATCAACGATGCGATCGAGCTGCTGCCGGCCCGCGGCATCCGCGCGGTCGTCATCGTGCCGCTCGGGTTCGTGAGCGACCACATGGAAGTCAAGTGGGACCTCGACAAGGAGGCCACCGACACGGCGAACGAGCACGCGTTGTTCAGTGTTCGCGTGCCGACGCCCGGCGTTCACCAGAAGTACGTGAACGGCCTCATCGACCTCGTTCTCGAACGGGTCAACGGCACCGCCACGGCCGACCGGCCCTCGCTCACCGCCCTCGGCCCCTGGTACGACGTGTGTCGTTCGGGCTGCTGCGAGAACGTGCGACTCGGGTTCAAGCCTGCGCTCGCCGGTCTGCAGCCGTGACCGGTCGGGCCGCATGACACGCAAGCTGACGATAGCCACCCGCGGCAGCGCGCTGGCCCTGGCCCAGACCGGGATGATCGCCGACGAGCTGACCCGGCTCACCGGCGTCGACGTGACGATCACCGTTGTGACGACGGAGGGCGACACCTCCCGCGCTTCCCTCGCGAGCATCGGCGGCACGGGCGTGTTCGCGAGTGCCCTGCGGGCGGCGCTCGTCGAGGGTGACTGCGACCTGGTCGTGCACTCGCTGAAAGACCTGCCGACTGCTCCGTACCCCGGTCTGAGGCTCGCCGCGGTGCCCCTTCGCGAAGACCCGCGCGATGCGCTCTGCGCCCGCGACGGCCTGACTCTGGATGCTCTGCCCGAAGGTGCACGGATCGGAACGGGCTCGCCACGGCGCGTCGCCCAGCTCCGAAGTCTGCGGCCGGATGTCGCGGTGGTCGACATTAGAGGTAATGTCGACACCAGGCTGGCAAAGGTGTCGAGCGGGGAATTGGACGCTGTGGTGCTTGCTGCCGCCGGACTCACAAGGCTTCAGCGGTTGGATGCTGTGTCCGAATTCTTCGATCTCTCCGTCTGGCCGACAGCACCAGGCCAGGGCGCACTGGCTCTAGAAGCGCGCGAGGAGGACAGCATTCCCGAGTTGACCCAGATCCAGAACGAGGGCTCCCGGCTCTCGATCGTGGCTGAACGGGCGGTTCTCGCCGCTCTCGAAGCGGGCTGCAGCGCGCCGATCGGCGCATCCTCCACCCTCGCCGACGGCACCCTCACCCTCACGGCCGTCGTCTACAGCCCCGATGGGTCGGCCGAACTCGGCAGCACGCAGTCGACGACCCTGCCCGCGAACCTGTCGCTGGCCGACGGGGAGGCCGCCGCCTATGGCCTCGGCTCGTCGATCGCGGCCCAGCTGCTCGACGACGGCGCCGCCGAGCTCGCCGAGCTGGGGGTTGCGCGCTGATGGGCACTCCGACGTCGCCGATTCCGAAACCCCTCGCCGGCTGGCGCGTGCTCGTGCCGCGCGGTGGGCCGTGGGGGCACGGTGTCGCCTCCGACCTGCGGGGGATGGGCGCGACCCCGCTCGTCGCGCCGCTCATCAACTTCGCCCCGACCGAAGACCCGTCTGCGCTCGAGAGTGCACTGGAGCGCCTCGCCGCGGGCAACTTCGACTGGCTCACGGTCACGAGCGCGACCACCGTCGACGTGCTGTCGGCCCACCAGGCACTCGTTCCGGCGGGCACCCGCATCGCCGCCGTCGGCGAGACCACGGCCGCCGCGCTGACCTCGGCCGGCTACCGGGTCGACCTGGTTCCGCTCGAAGACAACTCGGCAAAGGGCCTGCTCAGCGAGATGAAGCAGTTCGAGGAGGGCGGGGCGTCGCTCCGCATCCTCACGCTCCGCAGCGAGATCGCGAAGCCGGTGCTGAGCGAGGGCCTGGCCCAGCGCGGTCACTCCGTGGAGTCGGTCGTCGCGTACCGCACGATCGGCGTTCCGGTCGACCCGAACATCCGCGAAGAGGTCGAGGCGGGGCTGATCCGCGCGATCCTCGTGACGTCGGGGAGCGTTGCCGAGCAGGTGCAGCTGCAGCTCGGCCCGATCCCCGAGACGACGATCGTGGCGTGCATCGGGCCGGTGACGGCTCAGGATGCCCGCAGCTACGGCCTGCGCGTCGACCTGATCGCGGCCGACCGCTCGGCCGAGTCCCTCATCCAGACGCTCGTCGACGTGGCGGTCGCCCGGGGCTGAGGGCTGACGGTTGAGGGCTGACGGTTGAGGGCTGAGGGCTGAGGGCTGGCGGCTGACGGCCGGCGGTGCTCAGGCGGAGGGCTTCGGGGCGGTGAGCTCGAGCGCGATGTTGTCGGGGTCGCGGAACTCGAGGATGTAGCCCGACCCGATGTCCTTGATCTCCTCGTGCGCGATGCCGAGCCCGTCGAGCACCTCCACCGCGTCATCGAGGTCGCTTCGAGCGGGCACGGCGAAGCTCAGGTGGTCGAGGCCGACGCGATTCTCGTCGTAGCGATCGCCGGCCGGCGCGACCGGGCGAAGGCCCAACACCCCGCCGGCGAACTGGTAGATCACGCCGCCGAACACGAACGCGAGCTGCTCCTTGGTCTGCTCGTCGGCGTCGGCGGGCGGCGCCTCGACGAGCACGTCGAAACCGAACACCGAATCGTAGAACGCCCTCGAGCGGGCGATGTCGGTGACGGTGAGGCGAAGGTGGGCGTAGTCGACGGCGGCGACGGGCATGGGGCGCTCCTGGGGTGGTGGATGATCGGGCGGCGCTCATCCGGTTGCGGATGACCGTGGGGGCGGGCTGCGCCCCGACTCCGTAGCTGCCACTGTGCCAGCAGCGCGCGCGTGTGGGCAGACCCTTGCGCGCGGCCCCCGGAACGGGCATCCTGCGCGCGCCGGAGCACCGCCTTGCGCTGCGGCCGCCTCCCGCCCGCAGCGGCCTCCCGCGCCCAGCCGCCGCACCGACAGCGGAGCGTAGGGTTGAGGCATGACTTCACACGGGAACGGCCCCTCGGCCGGTCTGACAGTTCGGCCCCGGCGCCTGCGCGCCACCCCTGCCATGCGGCGCCTCGTCGCAGAGACCCGGTTGCACCCCGCCGACCTGGTCCTGCCGATCTTCGTGCGCGAGGGCACAGAGCCGCGCCCGCTCAGCTCGATGCCCGGCATCGTGCAGCACACGACAGAGAGCGTGCGCGCGGTCGTGAACGAAGCCGCCGACCTCGGGCTCGGCGGGGTGATGCTGTTCGGTGTGCCCGACGCCAAAGACGCCATCGGGTCGGGTGCGACCGACCCCGACGGCATCCTGAACCAGGCGACGAGGGTCGTGGTCGCCGAGGTCGGCGACGCACTCGTGGTGCAGACCGACCTCTGCCTCGACGAGTTCACCGACCACGGGCACTGCGGCGTGCTCGATGCAGAGGGTCGGGTCGACAACGACGCCACCCTGCTGCGCTATCGCGACATGGCCGTTGCGCAGGCCGAGTCGGGCAGTGAACTGCTCGGCCTCTCGGGCATGATGGACGGCCAGGTCGCCGCCGTTCGCGACGAACTCGACGCCCGGGGGTTCGCGAACACGGCCATCCTGGCCTACTCGGCGAAGTACGCCTCCGCGTTCTACGGCCCGTTCCGCGAGGCCGTCGGGTCGACCCTGAAGGGCGATCGCAAGACCTACCAGCAAGACCCGGCCAACCGCCGCGAGGGCCTGCACGAGACGATGCTCGACCTCGAGCAGGGTGCCGACATCGTGATGGTCAAACCGGCCATGAGCTACCTCGATGTTCTCGCCGACGTGGCAGCTGTGTCGCCGGTACCCGTGTGGGCCTACCAGGTGTCCGGTGAGTACGCGATGATCGAGGCTGCATCGGCGAACGGCTGGATCGACCGCGAGCGGGCGATCTTCGAGTCGGTGACGGGCATTCGCCGTGCCGGGGCCGACGCGGTTCTCACCTACTACGCTCCCGAGATCGCGCGCACGCTGCGCGAGAACCAGTGACACATTCCCCGATTGTTATTGAAAGGCTCCCTCGTGTCTGAATCCGATGTTCTCTTCGCCCGGGCGAGCGTCTCCATTCCGGGTGGAGTCAACTCGCCGGTGCGCGCTTTCCGTTCGGTCGGCGGTACGCCCCGCTTCCTGGTGTCGGCCCGCGGCCCGCACGTGACCGATGCCGACGGAGTGGAATATGTCGACCTCGTGAGCTCCTGGGGCCCGGCGATCCTCGGCCACGCGCATCCGGAGGTCGTTCAGGCGGTTCAGGATGCGGCGGCCCGCGGGCTCTCGTTCGGCGCTTCGACCCCCGGCGAGACCGAGCTGGCCGAAGCGATCAGGGAACGCATCCGGGCGGCCGGCCTCGCCCCCGTGCACAAGGTGCGGCTCGTCTCCACCGGCACGGAGGCGACGATGACGGCCATCCGTCTCGCACGCGGATTCACCGGTCGCGACCTGCTCGTGAAGTTCGCCGGGCACTACCACGGTCACTCCGACTCGCTGCTGGCCGAGGCCGGCTCGGGTCTCGCCACGCTCGCGCTGCCCGCGTCTGCCGGGGTCACCGCTGCGACCGCAGCCCAGACGCTGGTGCTTCCCTACAACGATCTGGATGCCGTGCGGGAGGTGTTCGCAGCCCACCCGGGTGAGATCGCCGCCGTCATCACCGAAGCCGCGGCCGCGAACATGGGCGTCGTCGCACCGGATCCGGGGTTCAATGCGGCGCTGGCCGACATCGTGCATGAGAACGGTGCGCTGCTCATCGTGGACGAGGTGCTGACCGGGTTCCGCGTGGGGCCGGCGGGGTGGTGGGGGCTCGACGTGTCGGGCCGCGCTGCGTCGAGCGGGTCGACGCCGGTGGCCGCGGGGGCTGCTGCCGGTGCGGGTGCTGCTGCGGGTGCGGTCGACGCTGGTTCGGCTGCGCGCGGGGGGAGCCGGGCATCCGGAGCCGTCGCTGACGCGCGCGACCGGGGGGCCGACCTGCCCTACGAGCCCGACCTCTTCACGTTCGGCAAGGTCGTCGGCGGCGGGATGCCGCTCGCCGCGCTCGGCGGGCGGGCCGACGTGATGGACCACCTCGCTCCGCTCGGCCCGGTCTACCAGGCCGGAACGCTCTCGGGCAACCCCGTCGCGGTCGCCGCCGGGCTCGCCACCCTGCGGCTCGCCGACGATGCGGTGTACGCGAAGCTCGACTCCGCGGCATCCATTCTCTCGAACGCGGTGTCGGATGCGCTCGCCGCGGAGGGCGTGGCGCACGCCGTGCAGCGCGCGGGCAACCTGTTCAGCTTCGTGTTCGGCGACTTCTCGGGCGGCGGCCCGCGCACCTACGCCGAGGTGCAGGCGCAGGAGTCGTTCCGGTACGCGCCGTTCTTCCACGCGATGCTCGACGCGGGTGTCTCGCTGCCGCCGTCGGTCTTCGAGGCCTGGTTCGTGTCGGCGGCGCTCGACGATGCGGCAATCGACCGCATCGTCTCGGCGCTCCCGGGCGCGGCTCGTTCCGCTGCGGAGGTTTCGCGGGCAGACTAGGGCCATGGCAGTCCTGTTCGTGCACCCCGATCGTCTCGAGATCAGGTTGACGCGTGCCGAGAAGGTCATGTCGCTTCGGCGCAGCGACATCGAGGTGCCGCTCGACAGCATCCGTTCGGCCGTGCTGACCGACGACCCGTGGATCTGGGTGCGCGGCATCCGTGCGCCCGGGACGGCCGTGCCGCTGACGCTCGCGGTCGGGTCGTGGAAGTTCCACGACGGCAAGGACTTCCTGCTGATCAAGGGCACCCGCACCTCGGTGGTCATCGACCTCGACGGCGCCGAGTTCTCCCGCGTCATCGTGACGACGCGGCACTCGCTGACGCTGCTGCGCGCCCTGCGCCTGCCCCCCGCCGAGGCGTCGGCGGCGACCGAGATCGCCGCCGACTAGCCCGCCGCGCCCGCCCCGCCCGCGCTCCGCGCCCGCCTCCGTCGGCGCGTCTAGCGTCGCAACCGAGGATGACGCCGCCGATCCCCGGCCCCACGTGCCCATCACGGCTGTGGTCCTCGTTTGCGCACGCGCTCGGCGCCGCACGCCCGCAGCGCTCAGCCTCGCCGTGCGACGCGGGGTGCGGAGCGGAGGTGCGGAGCGGGGGAGCCGGCGGAGCGGAGCGTCAGCGGGGGTCGGCGGTCACGGCCGGGCGCGGGGTGGGGGCCGCCAGGGCGGCCGCGCGGGTGGCGGTGGCGTGCCACTCCGAAGCCGCGAGGTCGGCGACGGGGGTGTCGGGCGGCAGCATGTCGAGGCTGCGACGGTAGATCGGCAGCGCCTCGTCGTGGCGGTTCTGCGTGACGAGGAGGCGAGCGGTGAAGAGGTGGGCCTGGCCCGCGGATGCTCGGTCGAGCATCCGCTCGAACAACCGCGCCGCGCGTGCCGAGGTCTCGACCGCTTCGGCTTCCCGCCCGAGATCGTCGTACGCTCGTGCCCGGGACTCCGTGACCGCCGCCAGGAGGGCGTCGATGTCGAACGCGTGCCGGGAGGCCAGCTCGATGGCGCGGTCGAGCGTGGCGAGCCCGCCGGCGTAGCCGAAGGCGCACTGCGCGACGCCGAGCAGGTGCAGCGTGTCGACCTCGGCGGCGATTCCCTCTGCGGGGGCGCCGTAGGGAGGCACCGCTGCGTGCGCCAGGCCGGGCGGGGTGGGAGGCGGCTGGGCGGCAGAAGGCGAGCCGGTGAACGGCGGACCGTCGGTGGGTGGTGAGGGGTGGGGTACGTCCGGGATGCGCCGCGCGGCGGCGAGGGTGTGCTGCAGCACGACGATGCAGGCGGGGTCGTCGTTGTCGAGCTGCAGCCGTGCCAGGGCGAGGCCTGCGTGCACCTCGCCCCGGGCATCCAGAGCCGACCGCGCCTGGGCGAGCGCGAGGTGCAGTGTGGCGGCGGACGCATCGTCGTCGTCGGCGAGGCGGTGGGCGTTCGCGAGGCAGAGCAGCACGTCGAGGCGGCTGACCTCGTGGCTGTCGTTGGCTGTGAGTTCGGCGCCACCAGGCAGCTCGTCGTAGGCACGGAGCAGCTCGGCGGCGGCCTCGGCTCCGCGATCGGCGTCGACGAGCGCGCGCGCCAGCCGGAACCGCAGGGCGCCGAGCGCGGGATGCCGCGTGAGCGCGGACCCGGCCCCGGCGCTCCCATCGCAGGCGGCGTCACCGCCTGAACCAGCCTGAGACGCAGACCCCGCCTCCGCCTCGGCCACCGCCATGCGCCACGCCTCGATCACGCCCGGCCGGATCCGCAACTCCTCGAGCAGGGAGGCCAGCGCCACACACGCATCGATGACCCCCTTGCCGTACCGCAGTTCGAGGTAGAGCGACAGGGCCCGGTCGGCGTCGTCGAGGGCGCACCGCGGGTCGTCCGCCTGCTGCACGAGTCCGGCGCGCAGCAGCAGCGCGTTCGCGCGCATCGCCCTGTCGAGATCGTGCCGCAGCAGACGATCGAGCGTCGCGCGCGCCCACGCAGCCTCGCCGAGGGCCACCTGCGCGTGCGCCAGCAGGGCGAGGGGGCGCTGCACCTCCGCGGAGTCCGGGTCGTGCCCGCACAGCGCGACGGACGACAGCAGGTACCCGACCGCCTCGCCGGCCCGGCCCTCCCGCAGCCGCAGCTCGCCGAGCGCGTTCAGGATGCTCACCTGCGCCTCGGCGTCGTACTGCTCGTCCCGCGTGCGCGCCAGCTCGCGCTCGAGATCGCCGCGGCGGCGCTCGGGCGGCACCCCGAACAGGAGGAGGCCCAGCTCGGTCTCCACCTCGGCCAGGTCGATGCGCTCGGCCGCATACAGGTCGTCGATGCGCCAGGCCGCCACCTGTTCGGCTCGCTCGCGGTCGCCACGCTCGACGGCGAGCCGGATCTCGAGTTCGCGAAGCGCGGCTCGGGTGCGAGCGCGTTCGGTTTCGTCGCCGGCCGGTGCGAAGGACTGTGGTGCGGTGGCGGCATTCTCAGCGGCTGGATGCGCCCCCGCTGAGTGCATGGGCGGCATGCCGGCGGCCCCGGTCCTGGTAGTTCCTGCCCCCGTCTGCGCCGGCCACAGTGGTGGGTGCTCGGCCGCGGAACCGGTCTGCCCCTGCATTCGCGTGAGCTCGGTGGCCGTGTCTTCTGTGCCTGGACGTCGCGCATCCGCATCCAGCCCGCTCGGCCGATGCGCGGCTGGCGCCCGCTTCGGGGTGGCGGATGCGCGGTCGAGCACGTCGTGCCCCGCGCGAAGCGCGTCGGCTGCGCCCAAGCTGTCCTCGACGCTCGCCCTCTCTCGCGCCATCCGCAGCCACTCGACCGCGGAGCGCGCGGAGCGGCGGTGTTCGGCGATACCCGCTCGGTCACGGCCCGCGTGCTCGACGGCGCCGCGCCTTGCGACGGATTCGTCGTCGGAGCGGCCGACGCGGGAGCGTTCGCTGGTGTCGCTGGTGTCGCTGGTGCTGCTGGTGTGGCTGATCGTGGCAGCCGGGTCGGCGGTCTCGCTGGTCGCGCCCGCCGTGCCATCTGCTGAGCGGGCCGCGCCTGCCGTGCCAGCCGCCGTGCCGGCCGCGCCTGCCGTGCCAGCCGCGGGCGATATGCCCGCCACCAGCGCCGCGACGCGGCGGTCACTCAGCACCTCCGCCTGCGCGACGCGGTCGCTGAACGCTGTGTTGCCGTTCCGCCTGTCGAATGCCAGGGCAATACGCTGCGCAGCGGCCCAACAGGCATCGGAGAGCGCCTCGGCAGTCACAGGTGCCGGTAGTTCACCCAGCACGGCCCGGAGTGCGGGATGCTCGGCTGCCGCGATGGGAACGTGCGGGCCGAGCATCCATTCGCCCCGCTCGCGGTGAGAGGCCGGGGCCGCACCCGCCCCCGACCTGGACTCGCCCGCAGCCGACGGACGCGGAGCCGACTCGCACACGAGGTCGAGCAGCGCGCCGAACGCGAGCAGCAGAAGCAGTTGCGACCTCTCATCGAACGGATCGGACACCAGCGCCGCGAGGTGCAGCCGAACCAGCAGCAGCCCGCGTTCGAGGTAGCCGCCGGCGCTGCAGAAGTCGACGTGCAGCGCCAGCGTGCAGGGGTCAGGCGGGCTCTCCTGCAGCAGCGCGCAGCCGCGCAGGTGTTCGAGGTAGGCGTCGGAGAGCTGGCCGTTCTCGAGCAGAGGCACCAGCGACTCGGCGATGCGCCGCCCGGCCGCGAAGGCGGGGCCGGCGTTGGCGGCGCTGCCTGCGGCGGCCCCCACGCCGGCACCGGCGCCGACGGAGAGGCCGGAAGCGGCACCGCCCCCAGCATCGGCATCGGCAGCGCCGAGGCCCCCGGCACCGCCCCCGCCCCGAGACCGCCGCAGCAGGCGCTCCACGTGCGCCCGCCGCCGACGGAGCTCCGACACATTCCCGCAGGCATCCGCCACCTCGAACCGCGCCCGCGCCTTCAGCAGATCGGCAGCGGGCCCGTCATCCCCCTCGGACATCAGCTCGCACAACTCGTCAAGCACCTGGTTCACCGTCGACAACCGGCACCGCGTGTTCGATGCCAGCGCACCTGGCACGGCGGCGAGCACGACAGCCAGGTCGTACGGCGGAACCCTCGCCGCGAACCGTTCCGCGTCGTCGAGGTGCCGCTCGAGGCACCATTCCGCGTGGGCGAGCAGTTCACCGCTCGCACCCCCGCGCGTCGCAGCGTCGGCGATCCGAAGGCGGGCGCGGTACTCCAGGCCCGTGTCGCCGCTGGTCTGTGCGAGGCGCAGCACCTCCGCGAGCAGTGCGCCGCGCACTCCACCCGCGGGCAGCCGGTCCGCCGCGAACAGCAGGTGGTCGGCATTCTGTCCGCCGGCCGCGCCGATAGGTGGCTGGGGCTGTCGATGGTTCTGGATGTCGCTGCTCATCAGTAGGGCAACCGCCCCAACGACTGTCCGGGGCTCCACTGCGGGGTCGTCGTTCGGCGCGCAGGCGCCGGTGCGGCGTCGGAGGTCTCGCCACCGGGCAGCTCCGCGCCCGGACCACGCAACTCCCCCGCACCGGCCGCGCCCGCACCGGACGCCGCGTCGGCGCCCCCAGCCGCAGGGCCGGCCGACCCAGTTGGCTGGCCGTCAGGCCCCGCTGCACCGAGCAGCTGCTCGAAGCGCAGGTCGCCGACGGGTGCCTCGGCAACCGGCGGCTGGCCGAAGTTGCTCCGGCGCGGCGCAGCCTCGCCCTTCTTCCGCAGCCGTCTCTCCCGGTGCGACCAGCCGTTCCACGGTTCGGCATCGTGCGGCGTGCGCTCGGGAGGCTCCGTCGTCGGTTCCACGGGGCCCGTCGGAGGGATCTCGATGGGCGCCATGTCACCGGGCGGCGCAGGCGTGCCCGATCCGTCGGTGGCAGTGCCGGTCAGGATGGCGCTGAACTCTTGCGGCGCGGCGTCGCGTGGTGGAGCAGCCGGTTCCGCGGCGTGCGTGGCGGCCGGGATGCCCTCCGCGGCAGCGGTGGGGGCAGCCATCCCTGCGGGGTAGGCGGGGTCGATCGAACGGGTGGGGTGCGTGGGATCGGCGGGGTAGCCCTGCTGCGGATGGTCGGTCGGTTCGAGAGGCTCGACCTCGCGCGTGGCAACCCTGTCTCCGCCCTCGCCTGTGGGCACCGAAATTCCCACCGCACTCGCGCGCTCGCCGCCGCCCGCCTCGGCCGTGCCGCCGACCTCGCCCGCGCCGCCCGACGCCGCCACCGCCCAAGCACCCACGCCGGCCACCACGCGTTCGAGCGGGCCGCGGCCGAGCAGGGCCCGCCAGACGCTGGCCGCCGCGCCGAGCGCCGCCCACACGGCGGCGGCCGCCAGGAGCGGCAGCCAGGGTTCGAGCGCGGCTGGCAGCAGCACCTCGAGCGCCCGGTGCAGAAGCACGAAAGACCTCGGAGCGAACAGAATCGTCGCGAAGAGCAGGGCGGATGCGGTGAGCGCGGTCGATCCGAGCGCAGCGATCGGAAACACCAGCCAGCGGAGCGGTTTCGCCAGCAGCAGGCAGAGCGCGAGCACCGAGAGGGCGATCGCCGTCGCACCCAGTACGTCGAGGAGGGTCGCGTGCTGTGTGATGGGCGCCGCCGGGGGCGCGAACGTTCCCGGCTCGAGTCGGTCGCCGAGGGATGACCCGAGCAGCGCCCTCGCGACGGTGGCCGGCGACGACGCGGAACTCGGCTGGGGAAGCACGCGCTCGACGAGCAACGCCGATGCCAGCGCGATCGCGAAGAGCGCACCGCCGGCGGCGAGGAGGGCGAAGGGGCGCCAGATGCGGTCGCGACGCAGGCGGCCGACGGCGAGCCCGACCAGGAACGGCGCCGTCCAGGTGAGCGGCGGGAACGCCGTGCTGGTCAGGAGGGCGGCGAGCGCCGGGCCGAGGGATGCTGCGGGGGCGTCGGTGTGCGGGGTGGGGGAGTCGAGCATCCAGAGCCGCAGCAGAACGGTGGCGGAGGGAAGAACGACCACGCAGGCGGAGGCGACGATGAAGAGGGTGCGTGCCCGCCACCGCCGGAAGAACAGGGCGCCGAAGGTGAGTGCGCCGATCACCGGCAGCATCACCGCGGGTGCCGCGACGGTTGTGGCCGCGACGGCTGCACCTGCGAGTGCGGAGTCCGAGCCGGGACCGGGTGCGGTGACCGGAGGGGTGCCCGTCGCGGTGACCGCCGCGGCTGCAGCTACGGCACCGGCCGCGAACAGCACGACCGCCCGCACGGCGACCCGGAGGCCGTCCGCGACCCGAAGCCCGTCGGCGCTCGCCGCGCGCACCGAGGGCACCGCGCCGCCCACCGCGCTCACCGCACGCACCGCGCTCGACGACGGCACCGCCCCCGCAGCCGACCGCAGCATCAGCGACGCCGACGCCCCCGCCAGCAAGAAGAAGAGCGCCGCCGTGACGAGCGCGACCAGCGAGTGAGCCCACCCTCCCGGCGTCAGTGCCCCACAGAGAAGCCCCAGAACGGCGAGGCCGCGGGCGACGTCGACCCCGAGCATCCGGCCCGCCCCGCCGAAGAGTCGAACCGGCAGACGCGCCCACCAGCCGGGGCGGGCGGGCCCCCGAACGACAGCGACCCCGACGGTGTACGCGCCGGTTTCGACGCTGCGGTGATCAGGGGCGACCGATCGCGGTGCGGGGCTCGGCATGCGGAGTTCCTTCTCGTCGTGGTGGTCCCACGACGAGAGTAGGGGCGCTTCGCCTTAAAGTGAAATTCACTCAGCTGTCTGTAAGCTACGAGCGCTTCGGCGCTTCACATCGACGACCGTTCGGCCGCGGATCTCGCCCGCAATGATGCGCGGGGCGATGTCGAACACGTCGGCCAGACCGACGGTGGTCGTCAGCGCGTCGAGCAGCTGGGGGTCGAGATTGGTCGCCAGCGCGGCCCAGGCGCGCTCGCGGAGGTCGAGCGGGGCATCCACCGAATTCGCCCCGGTGAGCGTGACCGAGCGCAGGATGAACGGCATCACCGAGGTGGGAAGGTCACCGCCCTGAGCCAGCCCGCAGGCGACGACCACGCCACCGTAGGTGGTCTGGGCGAGCACATTCGCGAGGGTCGCGCTGCCCACGGAGTCGATGGCGGCCGCCCAGCGCTGGGACTGCAGCGGCTTGCCGAGCTCGGAGAACTGCGCCCGGTCGACGACCTCCGTTGCGCCGAGGCTGCGCAGGTAGTCGCCCTGTTCCGCGACGCGCCCGGTCGAGGCGGTCACGGCGTAGCCGCGCGCGGCGAGCAGGGCGATCGCGATCGAACCGACACCTCCGGCCGCGCCCGTGACCAGGACCGGCCCATCGCCGGGCGTCACTCCCGCGTCTTCCAGCGCCAGAACGGCGATCATCGCCGTGAAGCCGGCCGTGCCGATGGCGGCCGCCCGAGCGGACGTCAGCGAATCGGGCAGGCTCACCAGGGAATCCGCCCGCACCTTTGCCTTCTGCGCGAACCCGCCGAAGCGCTTCTCGCCGATGCCGTCGCCGTTCAGGGTGACCCGGTCGCCCACCGCGAAGCGCGGGGATGCCGACGCCGTCACTGTTCCGACGAGATCGATGCCCGGAACAAGCGGGAACGCGCGCACGATCTGGCCCATATCGAGCAGCGCAAGACCGTCTTTGTAGTTGACGCTCGAGAACTCCACATCGATCGCGACCTCTCCTTCGGGGAGAAAGTCGTCGTCGACCTCGGTCAGGGTGGCGGGTGCGTCTTCTGTGACGACGATGGCAGTGAACATGACTTCACCCTACAGATGCCGCGCCGGTGCTTTACGGTTGGATCATGACTCAGACCGGGCTGCCCCCGACCGGCTCCTCGGCGTCTCCGTTCGTGCCGGCGGCGACCCGGGCCCTCCCCGCGCCGGAGCGGCGACGCGCCTCGCTGATGGTGCTGCTCGACAACGTCTACTTCTTTCTCGGTGCCGTCGCGGCAGGCTGGCTCGCGTATCTGGTTCTGACCGAGACGTTCAGCCGCGGGTTCGAGTACATCTGGTTCCTGCTGGTGTTCTGGCTGCTGATCGCGTACCTGCTTCTGCCCCGCATCCACAGCATGCTCACGCTGATCTATGTGCCCGACTACTTCATCGGGCGTGCCCGCACCCATGAGGGGTTGCTCGGCGACCCCGTTAACCTCGCGCTGTTCGGTTCCGAGGCGCAGCTGCACACGGCGATGCTGGCTGCAGGATGGCACAGGGCCGACGAGGTCGGCTTTCGCAGTGCGCTCCGCATCGTGACGTCGACGATCTTCCGGCGCAGCTACTCCGACGCACCGGTGAGCCCGCTCTACCTGTTCGGCAACATCCAGGACTTCACCTACCAGCAGGAGGTCGCGGGTAACCCCGCGAAGCGCCACCATGTTCGATTCTGGAAGACGCCGCCCGGCTGGCTGCTGCCCGGCGGATACTCGGCCGAGTGGATGGCCGCCGGCACGTATGACAGGAATGTCGGCCTCTCGTTGTTCACCCTGCAGGTCACGCATCGCATCGAACGCGAGACGGACATCGAACGCGACCACATCGTGACCACTCTCGAGCAGGCCAACCCGCAGGGCGTCTTCACCGTCATCCGCAACTTCTCGACGGGCTACCACGCCGTGAACGGCGGGGGCGACGCGATCACGACAGACGGTGACCTGCCGATCATCGACCTGCGTCCCGTGGCTGTGAGCGAGGCGGGCGCAGCCAGCGCCGCTGTGGTCGACGCGTCTGCGGCGCCGGCCGACTCCTCGCTGCTCGGGCGGCGAGTCATCAAGACGGCCAGGGACTCAGGCTCGTCGAACCGGGTCAAGCGGCCGATCTCGATCTACGTGAGCTACCTGCTGATGGTGGTGCGGGGTGCGATCGGGGTCGGATCGGTCGTCGTCGTGCTGACGACCTGGGCCGACTCCATTGCGACGGTGACCATCGACCTCCCTGTGGTGCCCGACATCGACACCCGCGATCTCGCAAATGCGCTGCTCTGGGTGATCATCGGATTCTCTGTGGTGGCGTATGTGGCGTACCTCCTTCTCGCCCAGCTGGTGTTCGCGGGCTTCAACGGGGCTCGGTTCGTGGTGCTCGGCATCAGTTCGCTCGGCGTGCTCGCCGTGGCGGTCGACTACGTGACCAACGGCACGGCGATCACCCTGACGACCGGTCTCGTCAACCTGTCGTTCGACATTCTCGTGCTGTTCTCCCTGTCGAGCTCAGACGCTCGGGTGTTCGCCCGGCAGCGCCGCGTGCGCCGCTCTGCCGAGCGTGAGGCCCAGCGCGCCACCCAGCCCGAGACCCAGCGCACCGCCGAGCGCGCCGCTCAGCGCCTCAGTTGAGCGGGCGCGTGCCGCCCGGCAGGGCGCCGTTCGCGTAGAGGTCGATCGCGAGGTCGGCGAGCGCGGTGAGCGCCACCCGCTGAGACCACGGGCCGTACGAGATGCGGGCGACACCGAGCTTCTCGAGGGTGGCGGGCGCGAGCGACCCGGGAACGCCGATGACGCTCACCCGGCGCTCGCCGATGCCGGCCACGAGCTGTTCGACCGTGCCCAGGTCGAGCTTGCCGGGCACGAACACGCAGGCGGCCCCCGCGTCGAGAAAGGCGCGGCCGCGGGCGATCGCGTCGGCGATCACCTCGTCGACCGGGCGGTCCCCGGCCTTCACGAAGGCGTCGGTGCGCGCATTCAGAACGAAGTTCACGTTCTCGGCCTCTGCGGCCGCGAGAGCGTCGGCGACGGCGGCGACCGCTTCGCCGAACGGCTTCATCCGGTCTTCGAGATTGGCGCCGACCACACCCACGCCGATCGCCCGGCGCACGGTTTCGCCGGGCGAGCCGTACCCGGCTTCGAGGTCGGCGCTCACCGGCAGGTCGGTCGCGCCGGCGATGCGCCCCACCATGTCGAGCATCAGCTCGACGGGAATCTGCTCACCGTCTTCGTAGCCGTAGAGCGCGGCGATGCTGTGGCTGGCCGTCGCCAGCGCGGTCGTCTCGGGAATGTCGGCCACCGCGCGGGCGCTGACCACATCCCACACGTTCACGACGGAGAGGATCTCGGGGGAGGTGTGCAGCCGGAGGAGTTCGTCGGCCTTGGTCTGGATCGTTGTCATTCCCCCACCCTAGGTCGGGCCCCCACGAAGCACCCTCAGCCTGCAGAAACGGTGTGCAACTCGCAGAAGACGGCGGTTGTGGAGGAGCAGTCTGCACAGACGACGAGTTGGCGTCGGCACGCCGGATCGAGACAGTTCTGCATACGGCTGGTCGCCTCGCCGCAGTCGACGCACGAGGCGATCGGCAGGGCATCCGGAGTGAAATCGACCGACATGCGGTCGTCGAAGACGTACAGCGAGCCCTTCCAGAGCCCCGAGTCACCGTAGGTCTCGCCGTAGCGCACGATGCCGCCGTCGAGCTGGTACACCTCGGAGAACCCGCGCGACACCATCAGCGACGACAGCACCTCGCAGCGGATGCCCCCCGTGCAGTACGTGACCACGGGCTTGGACTTGAGATGGTCGTACCGCCCGCTGTCGAGCTCGGCGACGAACTCGCGCGTGTTGCTGACCGACGGAACCACGGCGCCCTCGAAGCGCCCGATCTCGGCCTCGAACGAATTGCGACCGTCGAAGAAGACGACCTCGTCGCCCTGCTCGTCGACGAGGGAGTGCAGTTGCTCGGGCGTCAGCCTGCGGCCGCCGCCGACGACCCCACCCGCGTCGACCACGAGCTCGCCGGGCGCGCCGAAGCTGACGATCTCGTCGCGCACCCGCACGCTCAGCCGCGGAAAGTCGAGCGAGTACCCGTGCGGCGCTCGCGGCGTGGGGCTCGCTGCGTCGAGCCCGCTGCCCTCGCTCCACTTCACGTCGACGTTCGCGAACGCCCGGAACTCGCGGGTCTTGCGCAGGTAGGTCTTGACCGCGTCGAGCTCGCCGCCGAGCGTGGCATTGATGCCCTGCCCGGAGATCAGGATGCGTCCCCGCAGCCCGAGGCTCTCGCAGAGGTCGCGCTGCCACAGGCGAACGGCGTCAGGGTCGGCCAGCGGAGTGAACACATAGAACAGAATGATCTTCGAAACCGCCACCCAGAGATTTTAGCCGCCGCTACACCGACCCGCCCCCGGGGCCCTGTGCCGCGAGCCATTCCGCGAACGTCACGCGCCCCTCCGTCGCCGCCCCGTCGCCGCGAAGCAGCCCGCTCCGCATGCCGCGCCAGTAGGCGCCGGGCAGTGACACCCCCACGACCCGCCTGCGTGAGCCGCGCCGCTCGGCGACCGCGCGAACCATGGCGAGCAGCGTCTCATCCTGCGGGCCACGGAGGTCGGGATGCCGCCCCGACGCCGGTGCCGGCGCTTCGGCGATCGCGACGAGCGCTTCCGCGACATCCAGAGCCGCAACCGGCCGCAACAGCCCCGTCGGAACCAGCGCGAGGGGCCCGACAGCCCCGCGGGCGAGAATCTGGTCGGCGAACTCGTGGAACTGGGTTGCGCGCAGGATGCTGTGCGGTACGTCTGCGGCTTCGACGAGCCGCTCCTGCTGCACCTTGCCCGCGTAATAGCTGAGCGGCAGGGCGTCGACCCCGACGATCGACAGGGCGATGTGGTGCCGCACGCCGCACCGCTCCTCTGCGGCGAGCAGCGCCGAGGTGCCGGCCGCGAAGAAGGCGCGCGAACGCGCTGCCGAGGTCGTCTGGATGCTCGTGACGTCGACGACGGCGTCTGCACCGCGCAGGGCGTGGTCGAGGCCCCGGCCGGTGACGACGTTCTGGCCGGTGGCGCGCGAGAGCGGTACGACGTCGTGCCCGTGGCGGGTGGCGGCTTCGACGACATGGCGCCCGACGGTACCGGTCGCGCCGGCGACGACGATCCTCACCGCGCACCACCCGACGGGCAGACAGACGGGGCGTGGATGATCGGCAGCAGCGCACGACAGGAAGGTTCTCTCATACCCTGTTCGACGACGCAGCGCAGCCGAATGTGAGGCAGTGACCGACGAAAGGAGCACGAATGCCCGGCGACCCGACCGGCCCCGACCACGAACGCCCCCATCTCACCGGGCTGGCCTTCCGGATGCTCGGCACCCGCTCCGACGCAGAAGACGCCGTCCAGGAGGCCTACCTCCGCTGGTACCGGTTGCCGGAGGCCGAGCGCGCCCTCGTCGCGAACCCGGCGGCGTGGCTCACCCGGGTCACCGCGCGCGTCTGTCTCGACCACCGGGGATCGGCCCGGGTTCGCCGCGAGCAGTACGTCGGAGAGTGGCTGCCCGAACCTCTGCCCGCGTTCTCGGCCGGGGGAGCATCCGGAATCCTCACGACAGGCAGCCGGGCGACCGACCCGCTCGACGCCGTCGCGCTCGACGAGACGGTCAGTACCGCGTTGCTGGTGGTACTCGAGACCATGACGCCGGCCGAGCGGGTCGCGTTCGTGCTGCATGACGTCTTCAGCGTGCCGTTCGCCGAGATCGCCGAAATCGTCGGGCGATCCACGGCCGCCGTGCGTCAGCTCGCGGTGTCGGCGCGGCGTCGCATCGCCGAGGAGCGTCGCGGAACCGTCACGCGCGACCGGCACGACGAGGTGGCGAGGGCGTTCGGCGCGGCGGCAGCGGGCGGCGACCTCGTCGAGCTCATGACGCTGCTCGACCCCGACATCGTCGTGCGATCCGACGGCGGAGGCTTCGTGAGTGCGGCGCGACGCCCGGTGCGCGGCGTCGACAACGTCGCGCGGTTCCTGCTGGGTGTGGTGGCGAAGAACCCCGACGCGACCGTCGAGCCGAGGCTCACCGCCGACGGCCTCGGCTTCGTCACCGTGGTCGAGGGCCGGGTGACGGGAGTGGCCACGCTGGCCGTGCGGGGCGACCGGGTCGTCGACATCTGGCTGGTGATGAACCCCGAGAAGCTGTCGGCGTGGAACTGACCGCTACAACCATCCCCGCTTCTTGAAGGCGAAGTACAGCGCGACGCCCGACCCGAGCATCAGCGCCAGGGCGAACGGGTACCCGTAGGTCCAGGTCAGCTCGGGCATGTCCTGGAAGTTCATGCCGTAGATCGCCGCCACCAGCGTCGGCGCGAACAGCACCGCCGCCCACGACGAGATCTTCTTCACCTGCTCGCCCTGCGCCAGGCTCGTCTCCGTCATGCGCTGCATCTCGTCGTTCTGCCGCTCGGCGATGAGTGTCGAATGCACCGTCAGGGCGTTCTCCAGTAGCGACCGGAAGGAATCCGTGCGCTCCACGATGCGAACGACGTGGTCGGCGACATCCCGGAAGTGCCGTTTGATCTCGAGCTCCGCCTCACCCTGCAGGCCGTCGACGAGGCGCGACATCATGTCGTCGAGCGGCCGGGTCGCGCGCTGAAAGTCGATGACCTCCCGAAGCAGATCGTAGATGCGCTTCGACACGGCGCGGTCCCCGTTGAACAGCTGGTCCTCGATCTCGTCGATGTCGTTCTCCAGCCCGGCGAGCACCGGGGCGTATTCGTCGACGATCAGGTCGAGGATGCCGTAGAGAATCGTGTGCGGACCCTCAGCGAGAAGGGTGGGATGCTCCTCCAGGCGCTTGCGCACGGACTTGATCTCGGGAAAATCCGAATGGTTCACCGAGACCACGAAATCGGGCCCCATGAACACGTGCACCTCGCCGAACTTCACCTTCTCGACGTCGTCGAGGTAGTGAGCGGGTCGCAGAACGAGAAAGAGCGTGTCGCCGTAACGGTCGAGTTTCGAACGCTGGTGGCCGGTGAGGGCATCTTCGACCGCGAGGTGGTGCAGGCTCAGTTCGTCGGCGACAGCCTGCAGTTCCTTCTTGTCGGGGTGGCTCAGGTCGATCCACGCGACGCCGTGGTGCGCCCGCATCACCTCGAAGGTCTCGTCGAGATTCTTCGGTTCGGCAGCGCGCCGACCGTCGACGTACACCGCGTTGTCTGTGATGGTCACTGGATGCCCGTGTTCCTGTTTGCTCGTCGTACCCACTTCGGGCGCCGAGCGCCCGCAGATCATTGTGCACCGCTAGAGTGAGAGCATGCACGGTCGTTGGTATGCGTATTTCGGGTTGGCTCAGGGAGGGCTGACGCTGTAGTCGCGCGCACCACCTTCCAGAGCCTTCCGGCAGAGACAACGGTCTCTGCCTTTCGCCTTTAAACGGCGGGTCGGCCGAGGTGCTGCTCGCCAGAACGGAACCGTTCCATGAGCTCCACCGACGACCTCAGGGTCACTCGTTTCGCGCCGTTGCCGACGCCCGCCTCACTGCGGAGAGAGATCGCCCTCTCGGCTGAGAACCTCGCTCTCGTCTCCTCCACCCGCGACCAGATCGAGGCCATCCTGCGGGGCGACGACCCGCGCCTGCTTCTGGTCGTCGGGCCGTGCTCGGTGCACGACCCCGATGCAGCGATCGAGTACGCCCGGCGCCTCGCCCCGCTGGCCGAGGAAGTGAGTGGTTCCGTGCTCGTTGTGATGCGCGTGTACTTCGAGAAGCCCCGATCGACCGGCGGATGGAAGGGTCTCATCAACGATCCCTTCCTCGACGGCACCCACCGCGTCGCCGACGGGCTGCGCATCGCGCGCCTGCTGCTGCGCGACATCCTCGACCTCGGGCTGCCGGTGGGGTGCGAGTTCCTCGAGCCGACGAGCCCGCAGTACATCGCCGACGCTGTGAGCTGGGGCGCGATCGGGGCGCGCACCACCGAGAGCCAGATCCACCGTCAGCTCGCCTCCGGAGTGTCGATGCCGGTCGGCTTCAAGAACGCCACAGACGGCGACGTGCAGGTCGCGGTCGACGGATGTGTCTCCTCGGCCCAGTCGCACGTCTTCTTCGGCATCGACGAGCACGGCATGGCCGCCGCCGTCGAGACCACCGGCAACGCGGCCGGCCACGTCATTCTGCGGGGTGGCCGGGGCGGCCCGAACTTCTCGTCGGCCTCCCTCGCGGCTGCGGCCGGGCTGCTGGCAAAGGCCGGACTCGAGCCGCACGTGGTCGTCGATGCCAGCCACGCCAACAGCGGCAAAGACCACGTTCGCCAGGTCTCGGTGGTTCGCGAGCTCGCGGCGCAGCTCGAAGCGGGAGACCCGATTTCGGGCATCATGATGGAGAGTTTCCTGGTCGGCGGTGCGCAGAAGCTCGATGCGTCCGCGCTCGGCCAGCTGGTGTTCGGCCAGAGCGTGACGGATGCGTGCATCGACTGGGACACGACGGCGGTTCTGGTGCGCGAACTCGCCGCCGCGGCATCCACTCGCCTGCCCGACACCGCGCGTCGGTTGGTGGATGTCGGAGGCGCGAACTAGGGTGACGCCCAGAATGCACACCCTCATCGCCGACCCGCGGCCCCTCACCTCGACGTACGCTCCCGCGCGCCCGGTGAACCTGCGGCAGACGGTGGGGCCCCTGCTGCGCGGCCAGCACGAGCCGACCATGCGGCTCACGCCGACAGGTTTCTGGCGAGCGGTGCGCACGCCCGAGGGTACGGCCACCCTGCACGCGGAGTCGCGCGCAGACGGGTCGGTCTGTGCAACCGCCTGGGGCGACGGTGCCGAGTGGGTTCTGGATGCTCTGCCCGACCTGCTCGGCGCGGGCGACGACTGGAGCGGGCTCGACCTCTCGGGTGTGCCGCCCCTCGCCGAGGTGCGCAGGCAGCATCCCGGGCTGTGGCTCACGTCGACGTCGCTGGTCTTCGAGTCGCTCGTTCCGAGCATCCTGGAGCAGAAGGTGACCACGATCGAGGCCCGGCGCGCCTGGCGCTACCTCGTGGGCAGGTTCGGAGAACGGCCGCCGGGCCCGGCCCCCGACGGCATGCGGGTGCAGCCGAGCGCGCGGCAGTGGGCGCTCATCCCGTCGTGGGAGTGGCACAGGGCCGGCGTCGGCCCGAACCGGTCGCGCGCGGTGCTGGCGGCGGCGGCCGTCGCAGCCGGGCTCGATCGGCTGGCGCACCGCGGGGTTCCTGCATCCGGTGGCGCTGCCCGCGCGGCGCGGCGTTTCGACGACGTGCTCGAGAAACTGCAGACGGTGCACGGCATCGGCCCGTGGACGGCTGCGGAGACGAGCCAACGCTCCCACGGGCATCCGGATGCCGTCAGCGTCGGCGACTACCACCTCGCAGCGCACGTCGGGTGGGTGCTGATCGGCGAGCCGGTCGACGACGACGGCATGCTCGAGCTGCTCGAGCCGTGGCGCGGGCACCGGCAGCGGGTCGTGCGGCTCATTCTGGCCAGCGGAGTGCCGAAGCCGAAGTTCGGGCCGCGCGCCACGATCCAGGACCACCGGTGGCATTGAGCCGCTGACGCGGTGCCGGCGGATATGGTCGGAACATGGTCGACCAGAAGTTCGAGAGCCGCGCCGTTCCGACCTCAGCGGGCGACGAGCCCGATCCGATCGGGGCCGAGGCCGTCGCGCTCGTGCAGCAGTGGCTCGCGGCTGACTCGCCCGAGACCGGCGCGCCGAACCCGGAGTTCTCGACGGCGCAACTCGCCTTCACCGCCGCGCTTATCGACGGCGTGCTGCGACCCGACGACAGCGCCGTCGCGGCACGCACCCTCGAACGACTCGCGGCGCGCACGCCCGAGCTGGTTCCCGCCCGCTTGCGGTCGGCGCTGCGACTCGGCGGAACGGTCGGCGAGGCGCTGCCCTGGGCTGTGGTGCCCACGGTGCGGCGTGTGCTGCGTCGCACCGTGGCGCCGCTTGTCGCCGACGCGACCCCGTCGAGGCTCGGCGAGACCCTCGCGCGCCTCAGCGCCGACGGGTCGCGGGTCACCCTCGACGTGGTGGGGGAGCTGGCACGTGGCGTGGCCGGGGCGGCCCGATACCGCGCGGAGGTGGGTGCGCTGCTCGCCCGCCCCGGCGTGCACGGTGTGTCTGTGCGGCTGTCGTCCCTCGTGGCCGCGGCCGACCTGTCGCTGTGGGAGTTCGATGAGACCGTCGGCCGGGTCGCGGAGGCGCTGGTGCCGCTCGGCCGGCAGGCGCTGTCGCTGTCGCGCGGCGGTGGAGCCTTCGCCGAGGGGTCGGCCGCTGGGCCCGCCGGGGTTTCGACCGGGGCGTCGACCGCGGCGTCGACCGGGGAGGTGGCCGCAGCGGTGGCCGCGGCATCCGGAGTTCGCGGACCGCTCATCACCCTCGACGCCGACCAGCACCGTCACCTCGATCTGGCGGTCGCCGTGTTCCGGAACGTGCTCTCCCGCAGCGAGTTCGCGCAGCTCGAGGCCGGCATCACGCTGCAGGCCGACCTGCCCGACTCGCTCGCCGCGCTGCGCGACCTGCAGGGCTGGGCGAGCGCACGCGTGGCGGCGGGCGGCGCGCCGATCACCGTGCGCCTCGTGCGGAGCGGCGATCGCGCGGCCGAACGCGTCGAATCGGCGGTGCGTGGCTGGCCGCTCGCCATCGACACAGATCCGGTCGACGTCGACCGCGCGCTCGCCCGCCTGCTCGACGCTGCGCTGACGCCGGAGCGTACGGCCGCCGTTCGCATCGTGCTCGCCGCAGACGACCTGTTCGACACGGCGCTCGCGGTGCTGCTGGCCGAGCGCCGGGGGTGCGCAGGCCGGCTCGCGCTCGAACTGCCGCCGGGAATGCGGCCGACCGTGGCCTCCCGGGTGCGGGAGTCAGTCGGTGCTGCGCGTGCTGGTGGGGCTGGCGATGCGGTGTGGCGGCGGATGCCCGTGGTGCACCCGCGGGAGTTCGCAGCAGTGAGCCCCTACCTCGTCCGGCTGGGCGATCAGAAGGCCGACACCGATGTCGAAGGCCGGGATGCCCGTTTCCTGGCGTCGCTCGCCGGGCTGTCGCTGGCGGATCCCGGGCGCGAGGCGTTCGCTGTGATGGACTCGATCCTCGACTCCGACGAGGCGGTTGAGGATGCGCGGCCACCCCGATCCCCTCGCACACAGGATCGCACCCTCGCCACAGAGCTCGTGCCGCCGGAGCCCGGGCCGTTCACGAACACGACCGACACCGACCTCTCGCTGCCCAGCAACCGGGAGTGGGCGCGGCGCATCGTCGACCGCGCTGCGGCCTCCCGGCTCGGGGTCGACACCCTCAGCGCGGCGCGGCATCGTGACGCGCTGCTGGCCGCGGGTGCGGCTGTCGCCGGTTCCAGCGATGCGGGTGACGGCGATGCGGGTGATGTGGATGCCGGCGCTGTCGATGCCGGCGCCGCGGATGCGCGTGCGGGTCTTCGGGCGCTCATCCATTCGACCGCCGAGGCGGGCACCCGCTGGGGCGCCCAGTCTGCAGCGGAGCGGGCGGCCCACCTCCGCAGGGCGGCGCTCTCCCTCGAAGCCAACCGCGACCGCCTCGTCGAGGTGATGCTGAGCGAGGCCGCCGCGCCCTTCGACGCCGCCGACGCGCAGGCGAGTGCGGCCGTCGACTCCGCTCTGTTCTCGGCGGGACTGGCGCTCGACCTCGAGCGGATCGATGGTGCGCGCCACCAGCCTCCGGCCCTGGTCGTGGTCGTTCCGTCGGCCGATGCTCCCGTCGCGTCGCCCGCGGGCGCGGTGCTGCGCGCGTTGGCGGCCGGCGCTGCCGTGCTGCTGCGGCCAGCGCCCGGGGCCGGCCGGGCATCCGCGGTGCTCGCCGAGGCGCTGTGGGAGTCGGGCATCCCGCGCGATGCGCTCGTGCTCGTCGATCTCGCCGCCGCCGCTACCGATGGCGACGCCGATGCCGACGAGGCGGTGGGCGGCGGAGGACTCCTCCGCACCCTGATCGCCGACCCGCACATCGAGCACGTGCTGCTGGAGGGCGACCGCGAGACTGCGGCGCTGTTCCGCTCGTGGCGCTCCGACCTCTCGCTTCTCGCCGAGACGGGCTCCGGGTACTCCGTCGTGGTGACGCCGAGCGCGGATCTCGCCCTCGCGGCGTCCAACATCGCAGCGACCGAGCTAGCCGCCGCCGGCCCTCGCGCCGCCGCCACGCCGGCCGACGACACCGCCACTCCTCCCACCGCTGCGACCCCCGCCAGCCCCAGCACC
>NZ_PSTT01000099.1 GCF_002931235.1 Subtercola sp. Z020
AGGTCTTCCCCGCCTGCGGGAGGGCGGGTGGGCGCCGGCCGGTGTCGGCGTCGATCCGCACGGGGTGGGCCGCGGCATCCGGAACCGCACGCGCGGATGCGGCGAGCATCGGCCCTGCCTACACCGACCCGGCCCACATCGACCCAGCGCACACCGACCCGGCACACAACGACGCCGCACGCTCGCCGCTCACCGAGCACGCGGTCAGCTACCTCGTCAGGAACGACGCACTCGTGGTTCCGGTGCCCCAGCGCGGCGGTGACACGGCCGAGTGGGATGAGCAGCTGCTCCGCACCACGCACTGGGTGTCGGACATGCGGCGGCGGCACGACCGCATCTTCCTGGGCGACGGAACGGTGCCGGTGCTGCGTATCGACGATCCGCTCGGGCGGTGGGCTGCCGTGGCGTTCGACCTCGGCCGGCAGCGCGTGACGATCGCCGGCGCCACCGACTTTCTCGACCGCCGGTTCGTGACCGCGGCCGGCGCCTGAGCAGAGCGCCTCAAACACAGCGCCACAGGGCCAGCGGCACCAGACCGGCAGCGCCCGTCAGCCGTTCACCCGCTCTTCACCTCGCGTCTTCGCGCCGGAACACCCCGCGACCCGGTCGCCCCCTACCGTGACTCTGTCGCCCCGGTGGTTCAGCCGCCCGCACCCGAACGCGGGCACCACCAGCGATGTACCGGAGGACGTCTTGTTCACATTTCGAAGCAGCACCCGCCGAACCACGATGGGTGTCGCCGCACTCGCGGTCGCAGCGCTCGCGCTGACCGCCTGCTCGTCGCCCAGCTCCGGCAGCACCGGCAGCGGCACGGCCGCGTCGGGCGTCGACGCGAAGTCCGCCACCGACGCCAGCGCTTTCGGCGGCATGGACGCGCTTGTCGAGGCAGCCAAAGCGGAGGGCTCGCTGAACGTCATCGCGCTGCCCGACGACTGGGCGAACTACGGCAAGATCATCGAGGCGTTCAAGGCCAAGTACGGCATCACCGTCAACTCGGCGAGCCCTGACGCGTCGAGCGCCGAGGAGATCACCGCGGCCACCAGCCTCGCGGGGCAGGACACGGCGCCCGACGTCTTCGACATCGGTGCGGCGGTCGCGTTGGCCAACACCGACAAGTTCGCCCCCTACAAGGTCACCTCGTGGGGCGACATCCCCGACGAGAACAAGGAGTCGACCGGTCTCTGGGTCAACGACTACACCGGCCTCATGTCGATCGGGTACAACTCGAACGTCATCAAGACGGCTCCGGCTAAGCTCGACGATCTGCTCGGCGGCGACTACAAGGGCAAGGTCGCGATCAACGGCGACCCGACCCAGGCCGGTGCAGCGTTCGCTGCCGTCGGTCTCGCTGCGGTGCAGTCCGGCGGGTCGCTCGACGACTTCCAGCCGGGTATCGACTTCTTCCAGAAGCTGAACAAGGCGGGCAACTTCCTCACGGTCGACCCGACGCCGGCCACGATCGCCTCGGGCGAGACCGCCGTCGTCTTCGACTGGAGCTACAACAACCTCGCCGCAGCGGCCGCGACGCCCGGCTGGAAGACGACCATCCTTCCCGGCACCGCCTACGGCAGCTACTACAACCAGGCCATCAACGCGGATGCCCCGCACCCCGCCGCGGCCCGTCTCTGGCAGGAGTTCCTCTACAGCCCCGAGGCCCAGAACCTCTACCTCGCCGCCGGAGCCTTCCCGGTTCTGCTCGGCGCGATGGACGCGGCCGGCACCACCGATGCCGCAGCCGTCGCCGCCGTCGGAAAGATGCCCGAGAACTTCGTCTCGCCGACCTCGGAGCAGAGCACGGCAGCCGCCACCCTCCTGTCGACCAACTGGGCTGCGGCGATCCAGTGATGACCGCCCCAGCCCGGCGGCGTCGCCCGAACCTCGCCGTGCTGGGGCTCACCCCGTTCGCGCTCTACGTTCTGCTCTTCCTCGCCGTTCCGACGGTGCTGGCCGTCACGACCGGCTTCTTCGACAAGAAGGGCGGCTTCACCCTCGACAACGTGAGCGCCCTCTTCACCCCCCAGGTGCTCTCGACGTTCCTCAGCTCGTTCTGGGTGTCGGGCGTGACGGCAGTCGTCGGCGCCGTCGTGGGCGCACTGGTCTGTTACGCACTGCTCGGCACGCGCCCCGAGGGCGCCCTGCGCCAGAGCATCAACTCCGCTTCGAGCGTGCTCGCCCAGTTCGGCGGGGTGATGCTCGCCTTCGCCTTCATCGCGACCATCGGCGTACAGGGCATCATCACGGTCACCCTGAAGAACCTCGGAGTCGACCTCTACGCCGACGGCGTCTGGCTCTACCAGGTGCCGGGCCTGCTGCTGCCCTACCTCTACTTCCAGGTTCCGCTCATGGTCATCACCTTCCTCCCCGCGCTCGAGGGGCTGAAGCCACAGTGGGCGGAGGCCAACGCCACGCTCGGCGGCAGCCGCCTCACCTTCTGGGTGCGGGTGGCCGGCCCGATCCTCGCCCCCTCCTTCTTCGGCAGCCTGCTGCTGCTGTTCGCCAACGCCTTCTCGTCGTACGCCACGGCCGCCGCCCTGATCAGCCAGGGGTCGCAGATCGTGCCCCTGCAGATCCGTTCGGCCCTGATCAGCGAGACCGTGCTCGGGCGCTCGAACCTGGCGGGCGCTCTGGCCCTCGGGATGATCGTGGTCATGGTCGTCGTCATGTTCGGCTATTCGCTGCTGCAGTCGAAGACGGCGAGGTGGCAGCGATGAGCTCACCGCGCCTCGGGGCCACGCCGTCGCGAACGGCCCGCACGATCATCCTGAGCCTCGTCGGGCTGCTGTTCGCGGTGCCGATCCTCGCGATGATCGAGTTCACCTTCAGGGATGGGCTCTCGGGTTCGTACACGCTCACCCACTGGACGAACCTGGCGAACCCGGCCGTGAACGCGAAGTACGCACCGCTGGCGACGGCCCTCGCGAACTCGGGCGTGCTCGTCGTCGTGACCGTGCTGCTGGTGCTCGTGGTGCTGCTGCCGACCATGATCCTCGTCGAACTGCGGTTCCCCCGCCTCCGACGGGTGCTCGAGTTCATCTGCATCGTGCCCATCACCGTGCCGGCCATCGTGCTCGTCGTCGGGCTGGTTCCCGTGTACAGCGTGGTCGTGAAGGTCGCGGGCAGTTCGATCTGGTCGCTCGGCTTCGCCTACGGCATCACCGTGCTGCCCTATGCCTACCGAGCGATCCAGGCGAACCTCGGCACCGTCGATGTCGTCACCCTCAGCGAAGCCGCCCGCTCCCTCGGGGCCGGCTGGGCGACGGTACTCCTCCGCGTCATCCTGCCGAACCTCCGACGGGGCATCCTGGCCGCCGCGTTCATCTCGATCGCCGTCGTGCTCGGCGAGTTCACCATCGCCTCCCTGCTGAACCGGGTCAACCTGCAGACGGCACTGGTGCTGATCTCGAAGAGCGACCCCTACGTCGCTGTCATCTTCTCGCTGTTGGCGCTCGCCTTCGCGTTCGTTCTGCTGCTGCTCATCGGGCGGCTCAGCACTGTCGGCTCGCGCCGGAGAAAGGCCTAGACCGATGGATGCGACATCCCGCGGCGCCACCGTCGAACTCACGGAGGTCGTGAAGAACTACGGCACAGGCGCGCCCGCGCTCGACACTCTCAGCCTGCACGCCCGGCCGGGCGAGTTCGTCGCCCTGCTCGGCCCGTCGGGCTGCGGCAAGACCACGGCCCTCCGCACGGTCGCCGGCCTCGAGGCCGTCACCAGCGGGAGCATCTCGATCGACGGGCGCGACGTCACCGACCAGCCGACCAACAAGCGCGACCTCGGCATGGTCTTCCAGTCGTACTCGCTCTTCCCCCACCTCGACGCGCAGGCGAACGTCGAGTTCGGTCTGCGGATGCGCCGGGTTCCCGCAGGCGAACGGCGTGAGAGAGCGCTCGGGGCTCTCGAGATGGTCGGCCTCGGCGGGTTCGGCAGCAGGTTCGCCCACCAGCTGTCGGGTGGGCAGCAGCAGCGGGTCGCGCTGGCCCGCGCCCTCGTCACGCGGCCCCGCGTGCTTCTGCTGGACGAGCCGCTCTCCGCCCTCGACGCCAAGGTGCGGGTGCAGTTGCGGGAGGAGATCCGGCGCATCCAGACCGAACTCGGCATCACCACCCTGTTCGTCACGCACGACCAGGAGGAGGCGCTGGCCGTCGCCGACCGCGTGGCCGTGATGCGCGCCGGCCGCATCGAGCAGATCGGAACACCCGAGGCGCTCTACACCCAGCCGCAGACCCCCTTCGTCGCGGAATTCATCGGGCTGAGCAACCGCCTGCCCGGAACCGTTCGCGGAGGCTTCGTCGAGGTGTACGGGGTCGAGCTGCCCCTGCTCGACCCCACCGTCGCTCCCGGGCCGGTCACGGTAGCGCTCCGACCCGAAGACGTCGAGATCGTGTCGGAGGGCGCCCTCGCCGGCGTGGTCGTGTCGACGAGCTTCCTCGGCTCTCTCCGCCGCTCGACCGTGCGGCTGCCCGACGACACGCTGCTCGCCGTGCAGCACGCGGTGGGCCTTCGAACTGCCCCCGGCGAGCGCGTGGCGCTGCGGTTCACCGGCGCCTGCGTGTCGGTGAAGCACGAAGAGAACCCCTGAGGCCGGGCGGGATGCCGGCCCCAGGGGTTCTGGGGTTGGTCTGGCCGCCCGGTGGCCGGGCGGCCGGCGGGTCACTGCTGGATGAACGCCAGCAGGTCGGGGTTGATCACGTCGGCGTGCGTCGTGAGCATGCCGTGCGGGTAGCCCTCGTAGATCTTCAGCGTCGAGTTGCTGAGCAGTTCGTGCTGCTTGAGTGACGCATCCTTGTAGGGCACGACCTGGTCGTCATCACCCTGGGTGACGAGAACCGGAACCGAGATCGACTTGAGGTCGTCGGTCTGGTCGGTCTCGGAGAACGCCGCGATGCCCTCGTAGTGCGCCAGCGCGCTGCCCATCATGCCCTGCCGCCACCAGTTCGCGATGACCGGTGCGGAGGGGGTGACGCCGTCACGGTTGAACCCGTAGAACGGGCCCTCGGCGACCGCCTGGAAGAACTCGGAGCGGTTCGCGGCGAGGGCGCTGCGGAATCCGTCGAAGACCGACATCGGCGTTCCGTCGGGGTTCGCCTCGGTCTGCACCATCAGCGGGGGCACGGAGGAGACGAGGATCGCCTTCGCGACGCGGCCCTGCGGCTCGCCGTACTGCGCGACGTAGCGAGCGACCTGGCCGCCGCCGGTCGAGTGACCGATGTGGATGGCGTTCTTCAGGTCGAGGTGCTGCACGACCGCGTCGGCGTCGCTGGCGTAGTGGTCCATGTCGTGGCCGACGCTGGTCTGCGACGACCTCCCGTGCCCGCGGCGGTCGCTCGCGATGACACGGTACCCCCTCGACAGGAAGAAGAGCATCTGGGCATCCCAGTCGTCGGCCGAGAGCGGCCAGCCGTGGTGGAACATGATGGGCTGGGCGTCGTGGCTGCCCCAGTCCTTGTAGTAGATCTCGGTGCCGTCTTCTGTGGTCACGAATGACATGTCAAAACCTCCGTCGTCAGATGTGGCACCAATCTAACGTCGGCGCACGCCCCGCGCTTCCGACATTTGCCGAACATCCCCGCGGTTCACGCGCGTCCACTGGCTGCGATCGCAACACCCGGTGAAATCCATGCGTTTGTATGCAATACTGGTACGAGCGGTGAATATCCCGGAGTCGGCCGCCCGCCGATCCCGACCCGCAGCCCGTCACCCACCCGACGTTCATTCCCCACCCGACACTCACGCTCCACCCAACAGGAAGAACACCCATGTCTGATCTCCGTATCGCCATCATCATCGGCAGCACCCGCCCCGGCCGCAACGGCAAGGGCGTGGCCGACTGGGTACTCGCGAAGGCCGCCGACCGCTCGGCCAGCTACGAACTCGTCGACCTCGCCGACTTCCCCCTGCCGCACCTCGATGAGGCCATGCCGCCCGCCTACGGCCAGTACGCGAACGAGCACACGAAGAAGTGGGCGGCCACCATCGCCGGCTTCGACGGCTTCATCTTCGTCACGCCGGAGTACAACCACTCCACCTCGGGCGTGCTGAAGAACGCCATCGACTACCTCTACGCGGAGTGGAACAACAAAGCGGCGGGCTTCGTCAGCTACGGCAGCCTCGGCGGCGCGCGGGCCATCGAACACCTGCGCGGAATCAGCGCCGAGCTGCAGATCGCCACCGTTCGCCAGCAGCTCAGCTTCTCGCTCTTCACCGACTTCGAGAACTTCAGCACGTTCGCCCCCGGCGCGCAGCACGACGACTCGGCCGTCACGCTCTTCGAGCAGGTCGAGGCCTGGGCGGGCGCGCTCAAGCCGCTGCGCGGCTGACCCCGAGGCACTCAGCCCCGACCCACTCCACCCCGAACCCCTCCGACCCGATCCACCTCCCAGAAAGAAGCGTCATGCCCGCCCAGACTTCGGGGCTCCACCACGTCACCGCCATCGGTGGGGCGCCGCAGCGCAACATCGATTTCTACATCACGGGGCTGGGCCTCCGCCTCGTGAAGAGAACGGTCAACTTCGACAGCCCCGGTACCTATCATCTGTACTACGGCGACGAGGCGGGCAGCCCGGGTTCGCTGATGACCTTCTTTCCCTGGCCCGGCGTGCACCAGGGCCGCATCGGAGCGGGCCAGTCGACCACGACGGCGTTCTCGGTGCCGGCCGGGAGCCTGGGCTGGTGGAAGCAGCATTTCGCCGATCTGGGGGTCGACTCGGCAACGACCTCTCTCTCCTCCGACGAAGAGCGGCTGAGTCTTCGTGACCCGGATGGCCTGCAGCTCGATCTCGTCTCCTCCAGCATCACCGACCCCCGTGCCCCCTGGGATTCGGAGTCGGTTCCCGCCGAGTTCGCCGTTCGCGGCCAGCACTCCTCCGTTCTGACCGTGAACGATCCCGTGGGCACCGCCCGCACACTCACCGAAGACCTGGGCCTGCACCTCGTCTCCGAGACGGAGGATCGGCTGCGCTTCGCGGCGGGCCCGGGCGGGGCGGGGCACCTCGTCGACGTGATCGCCGATCCGTCTGCCGACCCGGGACTCTCGGCCGGCGGTACGGTTCACCACATCGCCTTCCGCGTTCCCGACCGCGACACCCAGTCGCTCTGGCGGGAACAGCTCGTCGACCGCGGATACTCCGTCACCGAGATTCTCGATCGCGACTACTTCACGTCGATCTACTTCCGCGAGCCCGGCGGAGTGCTGTTCGAGATCGCGACCGACACCCCCGGGTTCGACATCGACGAGCCGCTCCTCGAGCTGGGTCGCAGCCTGCAGCTCCCGCCGTGGCTGCAGCCGAACCGCGAGCAGATCGAGGCCTCCCTCGTGCCGATCGAGCTGCCCTCGGAGAACAACCCGGGCACGCGCGGGATGCGCGGCTGATGAGCGCTCCGGCCGACGGCGCGACGCACGCCGACTGGCCCCACCTGTTCCGCCCCGGGGCCGGCGCGCTCGTGCTGGCACTGCACGGCACCGGTGGTGTCGAGTCGGATGCCGTCGCCCTCGCCGAACGGATCGCTCCGGGTGCCGCAATCCTCTCCCCCCGGGGCCGCGTCTCCGAGAACGGCGCCGGCCGGTGGTTCCGTCGGGCGTCGGAGGGCGTCTTCGACGTCGACGATGTCATCCGCCGCGCCGATGAGCTCGCCGGGTTCGTCGGGTGGGCGGTCGCCGAGTACGGTCTCGACGGGCACGGTCTCGACGGGCACGGTCTCGACGGGCACGGTCTCGACGGGCATCCACTCGTCGCCACCGGCTTCTCGAACGGGGCCAACATGGCGCTGGCGCTCGGCATGCTTCACCCCCGCCTGGTCCCGACGGTCGTCGCGTTCTCCGGCATGTACCCGTTCGGCGACCGGACGCTGCCGCGCGACCTCAGCCGGTCGCGCCTGCTGCTGCTGAACGGCACGGCCGACCCGATGGCTCCTCAGTCGAGCGTCGACGTGCTCGCGCGCACGGCCGCCGAACAGGGAGCCGCCGTCACCCGCGTCTCGCGTGACGGCGGCCACGGCATCCAGCCCGCCGAACTCGCCGAGGCCGAGCGGTGGATCACGGGCCTCGCCGCCGCGCCCTGAGAGCGGCCCACTCTGCACGCCCGGTGGACTCCGGCTCGTCTCCGCCGTAAGTTGAGAGGGCGACGGAGCACGAAGGGGTCTGATGTCTCTTATCAGTTCACGTTCCGAGATCGAGTTGCTCGGAACGATCGGTGTCACCCAGTTCGGCGCGGGCGCCCAGCACTCACCTCACCGGAGCTTCACCGTTCTGGGCCAGGCCCTGACGTTCGGCGCGGGCGCCCAGCACTCACCTCACCGGAGCTTCACCGTTCTGGGCCAGGCCCTGACGTTCGGTGAGGTCGAGATCGACGACCTCGTCATCTCCGGGGCCGAGTTCACGACCGACCACGCCGCCTCGGCCCGTCTGCCCTCGACGAATTCCGTGCGCGTCTTCTTCGTTCTCTCCGGGAAGATGGATGTCACGGAGGGCGGTCGGCGGCTGTCGTTCGTCGCCGGCACAGCTGGTGTCATCCCCGACGGATGCACGCCGGCTCTCTCGTGTGCCGCCGAATGCCGCGTTCTGCGGATACGGATGAGCCCCGACCACCTCGAGCGCTACGGCGCGGCCACCGTGCACCGATTCGCGGCGGTCTCCATGAGCACAGTGAGCCGCGAGCCCGCGCTGGACTACCTCCTGCTGCTCACCAGGACCGGGCACGATCACTCCATCAGGGCATCCCCGACGTCGGCCGTCATCGCCCGGCTGATCGGGCGGATGGTCCGGGCCGACGACGACTCGCACCGCGACGACCCGCCGGCGTCTGCAGAACACGCCTCGACCCCCGAGCGGGTCGACGACGCCCTCGTCACGGCGCGGCTCCGAACCCTGCTCGGGCAGTTCCCGCTCGCCCCGAACACGCATCTCGACGATCTCGCCCGCGCCTGCGGCTTTCGCACCAAGAAGGAGCTCAGCATGCTGACCCGAGCCGTCTACGGCCTGACCCTGGGCGAGTTCGTCGACAGCCTGCGCATCGCATGAACGTTCGTCGAGCCGTGACGTCTGCCAGGGAATCGTTCTGGTTCCTTCCCGCAGTGGGCGGGCTGGTGGCGCTCGCCCTTGCGGAAGGGCTCGTCACCGTCGATCGACAGGTGATCGGCGGGCACGCCGGAACCCTGTTCTTCCTCAACGCCCTGAGCGCCAGCGGAGGTCGATCGATCCTGTCGATCATCGGCACCTCGATGCTGACGGTCGCCGGCACCACGTTCTCCATCACGATCTCAGTGCTCGCGACGACATCGTCGACGTACGGGCCCCGGCTGGTGCGCAACTTCATGGCCGACCGCGCCAACCAGTTCGTTCTCGCGGTCTTCACCTCCACGTTCCTGTATGCCCTCGTCGTGCTGCGATCGGTGCACACGGAGGTCGACGACAACGATTCGTTCGTCCCTCTCCTCGCCATCCACGTCGCTGTGCTGCTCGCGGTGCTCGACGTCGCCGTTCTGGTGTTCTTCATCCACCACATCGCCGACTCCGTGCAGATCACCACGCTGCAGCGGCGCGTGCAGCGAGAACTCACCACGACCGTCGACCTTCTCTACCCCGACCGCGACACGGCGACGGGCCGGACGCCGCCGGCGCCGGCCGAGCCTGACGGCTCTGTGGCGATCATGAGTGAGACAGGCGGGTATGTGCAGCGGGTGGATTTCGACGCGCTCTGCGCCGTGGCCGAGAACAGCGGGGCGATGATCGAGGTGGAGGCCATGCCCGGGAGTCACCTCATCCGGGGCGACGCTCTCGCGCAGATCTTCATCCGCGCCGGGTCGCCCTCCCTCGCGGCCAAGGCGCGCATCCAGATCGCCGACTGCTTCCTTCTGGGGTCGGCGCGCACCCCCACCCAGGACGTGCGCTTCGCTCTGCAGCAGCTCGTGGAGATCGCCGTCAGAGGTCTCGCGTCGGGAAGCAACGACCCCTACACCGCTGTCAGCGCGCTCGACCTGTCGGCCGAGAGCCTCGTTCCACTGTACGCACGGCCGGCGCCGAGAGACGAGATCGTCGGGGACGACGGACGGGTGCTCGTGGTCCGCCGGCTCCCTGCCGCCTCAGACCTGATCGGTGACGTGTTCGGCAGCGTGCGCACGTACGGGGTGGATCACCCCGCGGTGGTCGAAGCAGCGCTCCGCCTTGCCGTCAGACTCCACGCAGCGACCCCCGAGAACCACCGCCGACAGCGGGTCGCGGCCGAGGCCCGAGCGCTCATCGACGGCTACGAGGCAACGGGGCTGAACCCCGGCGCCCTGCCCGAGCTGAGGCGCCTGGCCTCGAGCGCCGGAGCCGGTGCCGGAGCCGGCCCGAACCCGTAACTCGTCGCCGCCCCCGCAACAGCCTCGCGACGCGGTCAGAGCCCGAGAATGAGGAGATCTTCGGCCGGGGTCTCACCGGCGGCCTGCGCGAGCAGCGCAAGGGCCGCCGTGACTGCGGCCTGCTCCTCCGTCGTGAGGTGAGACAGGATGCGACCGAGCTCAGCGCGTCGCCGCGCCGTGACCTCGTCGACGAGAGCGCGCCCTTGGGGCGTGATGTCGATGAGCACCTCGCGCCTGCTCCCGGGGCGCGGGGACCGTTCGAGCCAGCCCCCGGCGACCATCCGCTCGACAGTTCTGCTGAAGGTCGACTGTTGGGCGGCCATCTTCTCTGCGAGAGCGCCGATCCGCAAGGGTCCAGAGCCGGTGAGCACGACCAGAACGCGGAACTGCGGCAGGGTGACCACCGCCAGAGCGCCTGCGACGGACCGTGCAACCACGCCGAGGAGGGCGCGCGAAGCCGTCAACGTCGCTTCGACCGACATCGCGGAGGTGGGGAGAGCTCCCGGGGTCACAGTGTCCTTTCTTCGGCATGCTATATTCATGCAGTAGTGCATCTATTGTAGTCACGCATGAGGACGCGGAGCGATCGGGAGGAGTCGGTGATCCCTGGGAACGGCCACCTTCTGCCGCGCCGGCGAGTGATTGCGACCCGTCTCGGTCTCGTTCTGGCTCTGGTCGTCGCGGCACTCGGCATCGCGTCGGTGCTCGTCACCGGCCTACCGACACTCCACACGACTACGGCTGCCCCCCTTTCTGTACCGGCCGTGGTCGAGCCGCTGGGCACAGACCTCCGAGCCCTGGCGAACAGCATCACCCCCCGACCCCCGGACCTCAATCCGGGCACGACGCAGGCCCTGCGGCGAGCCGTTCGGCTCATCATCAAGCCCGCTGCCAACGAGGACTACGCCTCCGCGCTGGCGAACCTCGAGCGGCTGGAGGAAGCGCTCGACTCTGCGACCGAGAGCCGAACCGGCACGCCGGTCTCGCAGAGACGTGCAGCGCTCATCCGACAGGCCATCGTCGACGTGCGAGCTGACCTCACGAAGCTGTCCTAGCGCGCCCACGGAGTACAGTGCAGGGGTCCACCACGGCACCGGGTCAGGCCCCATCGGCGTCTGAGGCGGCGGCCGCCGCCCCGACAGGAACCGATGCCTGCTGAACTCCTGCGCACACCGCTCGACACGACCGCGCTCACGGAAAGGATTCGACGCCGCGAGGTTCGACGATCGTGGCGCGAGCTGATCTCCGCCCATCCCGAAGCCCGCGACGTCGTCGGCACCGTTCGGCGCATCGCTCTCGCCGTGCCGACCTTCTGCGCTCCGATCGGGCTCCTCGCCGTCGGACTCGGCATCGCAGACGAGGTCGCCGACGGCGACACGGATGTCGCGACGGCCGTCGTCGTGCTGAGCGTCATGGGCGCACTCATGGCATTCTCCTGGGTGTTCTGCGCCTGGGCCTGGTTCCGGCTCCGGCGCCGGCGGCCCCTCCCGCGCGTGCACCACAGGCTGGCGCGCTTCGCGGCCGCGAACGGCATGTCGTACAGCCCCGGGCCGACGGGCACCAGCCGAGATGCTCCGTTCCGGCGGCGGGGAAGCCTGAACCTCTACCGGGTGCTCCGAACGCCGGGCGAGCGCGGGCTGGAGTTCGCGAACTACGAGATTGCGCGCGCGACGTCAGCGAACACTGCCCCGGCGTTCGGCGGGTACTGCGCGCTCCGCCTGCCGACAGCGCTGCCGAACATCCTGCTCCGCTCCGAAGACGGGCCGAAACGGCCGCTGCAGACGTCTGCAGAGTTGCGCGAATCGCAGGTGCTGTCGCTCGAGGGCGATTTCGACAGGTACTTCCGGCTGTACTGCCCGGCCGGCTACGAACGCGATGCGCTGTACCTGTTCACTCCAGATGTGATGGGCCGGCTGGTCGACAACCTGCGGGGCCTCGACATCGAGATCGTCGACGACTGGATGTATCTCCTCAGCGCCCGCGACCTCATCACCGACCAGCCGGAGCGGTGGCAGGCGCTGGCCGGCGCGGTCGACGCTCTCGACGACCGGATCGAGCGCTGGGCTCGGTGGCGTGATGAGCGGTCTGCGCCGAGCCGCGGCGGAGGCAAGCCGCACGACGACCACACCCCCACCGTGGCCGCGCCGGGGCGCCGGCTCCGAACCGTCTGGAGCGCGGGCACGATCCTCACCGTCGGGTTCGTCGGCCTCTGCTTCGTCGCCCTGGTCGTCGCGATCAACCTGGGGCGGTAGGCAGCTCGCATCGACCTGCCGTTCGTCGCCATTGTGAGCACTAACAATTGCAGACGACGCGGGATGCCACAGGCGCTACAGGGCGCGGTGCGGCGTTACCCAAACGTTATTAGGCCGCAATTGTGAAGGCTAACATTTTGCCCCTAACATGGCCTCACGGCTCCAGCGTGGAAGCCGTTCCCGGCACCATCGCGCCAGTGTTCTCGCGGCCGGGCCATGAACAGAGAGGTTCATCACGATGAAGAAGATCATCAGCATTGCCGCGGTCGGAGCGTTGCTCCTGACGCTCGCCGGCTGCGCAGGCGGTTCCACAAGCGGTGACAGCGCATCCGGCCCCAAGCCCGTCGACCAGCTCGTCGTCGGTTTCGCCCAGGTCGGCGCAGAGAGCGGCTGGCGTACGGCCAACACCACGAACATCCAGGACTCCTTCAAGGAGGCGGGGATCGAGCTCAAGTTCTCTGACGCACAGCAGAAGCAGGAGAACCAGATCAAGGCGATCCGCTCGTACATCCAGCAGAAGGTGGATGTCATCGCCTTCTCGCCGGTGGTCGAGACCGGCTGGGATGCCGTGCTGAACGAAGCGAAGGCAGCGAACATCCCCGTCGTGCTGACCGACCGTGCCGTCGACAGCCAGGACGACTCGCTCTACGAGAGCTTTCTCGGCTCGGACTTCGTGGAAGAGGGCAAGAAGGCCGGCCAGTGGGTCGTCGACTCCTACAAAGACTCGACCACCCCGGTGAACATCATCCAGCTCGAGGGCACGACGGGCGCCGCGCCCGCCATCGACCGGGCCGAGGGCTTCGCCGATGCGATCGGCTCCGACGCGAAGTTCAAGATCGTCGCAAGCCAGACGGGTGACTTCACCCGCGCCGGCGGCAAGCAGGTCACCGAGGCGCTGTTGAAGTCGAACCCCGACGTCAACCTCATCTACGCACACAACGACGACATGGCACTCGGCGCCATCGAGGCGATCGAAGCCGCCGGCAAGAAGCCCGGCGTCGACATCAAGATCGTCAGCGTCGACGCGGTGAAGGACGGCATGCAGGCCCTCGCAGACGGCAAAATCAACTACATCGTGGAATGCTCGCCGCTGCTCGGCCAGCAGCTCGTCGACATCGTCAAGCAGATCAACGACGGCAAGACGCCCGAGAAGCGCATCATCACCGAAGAGACGACGTTCGACCAGGCCCAGGCAGTGACCGCACTGCCGACCAGGCAGTACTGACTCCTCCCCCTGTGAGTGGTGGATGCCCGGCTGAACCCCGGGCATCCACCACTCCCGGCAGTCCGACCCTCAACGAAGAGAGAACCGATGACCGACACCCGTGAGGTGCGCGAGCACTTTCCCGCCGACGGAGCCACGCCTGTGGTCGAGATGACGGGGATCTCGATACTGTTCCCCGGGGTCAAGGCCCTCGACGACGTGAGCTTCCGCCTCTTCCCCGGCGAGGTGCACTCGCTGATGGGTGAGAACGGGGCGGGCAAGTCGACCCTGATCAAGGCCCTCACCGGGGTGTATCCCATCGACAGCGGCACGATCGTGGTCGATGGCCAGCCCGTCTCCTTCACCGGGCCGGCGGCAGCTCAGGCGGCCGGCATCTCGACGGTGTACCAGGAGGTCAATCTGCTGCCGAACCTCTCGGTGGCGGAGAACATCCTCCTCGGGCGGGAGCCTCGCCGCTTCGGCGGAATCGACGGCCGCGCCATGCGCCGCCGGGCGGCCGAACTGCTCGAGGGGCTGAACCTCGACATCGACCCCGGCTCACTGCTCGGCTCGCACTCGCTCGCCATCCAGCAGCTCGTCGCCATCGCCCGGGCAATCAACGTCGATTCGAAGGTGCTCATTCTCGACGAGCCGACCTCGAGTCTCGATGCGGACGAGGTCGCAGAGCTCTTCCGGGTCATCCGGAGCCTCCGCGACTCCGGTGTCGCCATTCTGTTCGTCTCGCACTTCCTCGACCAGATCTACGAGATCACCAACCGGTTGACCGTTCTGCGGAACGGCAGGCTCGTCGGCGAGTACCTCACGACAGAGCTGCTGCGCATCGACCTGGTGCAGAAGATGATCGGCAAGGAGCTCACCACGCTCGACGAGATCGGTGAGCGCGCCCATGCCGACGCGGTGACCGCCGATCGCCCGGCCGACTACGCCCGCGCCGAGGGCCTCGGCCGCAAAGGGGCGATCGAACCGTTCGACCTCGTGATCGGCGAGGGCGAGGTGATCGGGCTCGCCGGCCTGCTGGGCTCCGGGCGCACCGAACTCGCCCGTATCCTGGGCGGAATCGACCGGGCCGACTCGGGCCAGCTCGACATTGCCGGGGCCCGCACGAGACTCCGTTCGCCGCGGCAGGCGATCTCGCGGCGCATCGCCTACTCCTCGGAGAACCGGCGGAGCGAGGGCATCATCGACGATCTGACCGTGCGTGAGAACATCGTTCTCGCGCTGCAAGCGGACCGCGGCTGGTTCCGGCCGATTCCGAAGAAGCGCCGCGAAGAACTCGCGCAGAGCTACATCCAGACGCTGAACATCAGGCCGGCGAACCCCGACGCCCTGGTGCGCAATCTCTCGGGCGGCAACCAGCAGAAGGTGCTGCTTGCGCGGTGGCTCGCGATCGCGCCCCGCCTGCTCATCCTCGACGAGCCGACCCGGGGCATCGACATCGGCGCCAAGGCCGAGATCCAGAAGCTCGTCTACACCCTCGCAGAGAACGGTATGAGCGTCGTGTTCATCTCGGCCGAACTCGAAGAGGTGCTGCGGCTCTCGCACCGGGTCGTCGTGCTCCGCGACCGCCGGCTCGTCGCCGACCTCGAGAACGACGGCCTGACCGTCGACGCCCTGCTCGCCCTCATCGCCGACGGTTCCGTCGACGATGAGGCCCCCCTCGCACCCCTGGGAGAAAGCTCATGAACCCGACCCTTCTCCGCGCCGTGTCGAGCCGGCTGTTCTGGCCGATCGTCATGCTCGTCATCCTCGTCGCGATCAACGTCGTCGCCTTTCCGGACTTCCTGTCGATCACGGTCACCGACGGCCACCTGTTCGGTTCGGTCATCGACATCCTGCGGAACGGCGCCCCGACCTTCATCATCGCGATCGGGATGACCCTGGTGATCGCGACGCGGGGCATCGACCTCTCGGTCGGGGCCGTCGCGGCCATATCCGGGGCAGTCGCCTGTTCGATCCTCCTGGGCTCCCCCGACCCGGGTGCAGTGGGAACGGTGATCGTGGCCGTCGCCGCAGCGCTCGTCACCTCACTGGTGCTCGGGCTCTGGAACGGATTCCTGGTCTCGGTGATCGGCATCCAGCCGATCATCGCGACTCTCGTGCTCATGACGGCGGGGCGCGGTGTCGCCATGCTGATCACCGAGGGGCAGATCCTGACGGTCGACAGCGCGCCGTTCAAGTCGCTGGGTTCCGGCTTCCTGCTCGGGATGCCGGTCGCCGTCGTGATCGGAGCGGCCATCTTCGTCGTCGCCGCCCTGCTCACTCGCCGCACCGCGCTCGGCATGCTCATCGAGTCGGTCGGCATCAACCCCGAAGCAAGCCGCCAGGCCGGAGTGCGGGCGAGGGTTCTGCTGTTCGCGGTCTACACGTTTTGCGCGCTCTCCGCCGGCATCGCGGGCCTCATCCTCACCGCCAACCAGACCGCGGCCGACTCGAACAACACCGGGCTCTTCATCGAGCTCGATGCGATTCTGGCCGTCGTCATCGGCGGAACCTCGCTCGCCGGTGGCCGCTACTCGCTGGCGGGAACGCTGGTGGGAGCCCTGGTCATCCAGACCCTCGTCACGACCGTCTACACGGTCGGCATTCCGCCGATCGTGACCATGGTGTTCAAGGCAGCCGTCGTCACGGCCGTCTGCCTCCTGCAGTCGCCCGCCACCAGCGCCGCCGTCGGCCGGCTGCGGTACCGCATCAGCGCTCGAACCTCACGCGTCAAGGAAGCAGCTGCATCATGACCTCGACACTCGACCGCCCGAGCAGTTCCGCTTCCATCGAACCGCCGAAGCCGCTGCCGCCCCGCAGCCCGATCGGGCGCGTGCGTGACATCTTCACCAGCCCGCGCTCGGGGCCCGTGCTGGTCACCGCGCTGCTGTTCGTCGCGGTGTTCCTCATCGGCGGCGCCCGCTACCGGGGCTTCTTCTCCGGCCAGGTGTTCCTCAACCTCTTCGTCGACAACTCCTACCTGATCGTGCTCGCCGTGGGCATGACGTTCGTCATCCTGACCGGCGGGATCGACCTCTCGGTCGGGGCCGTCGTCGCGGTGTCGACGATGATCGCGGCCAGTCTCCTGCAGTCGGGCTGGTCCCCGGGCGTCGTCATTCCCCTGATCCTGGTTCTGACGAGCTTCCTGGGGCTGCTCGTCGGCCTCATGATCCATGTGTTCAAGGTGCAGCCCTTCATCGCGACCCTCGCCGCGATGTTCCTCGCCCGTGGGCTCTGCTACGTCATCTCGAAGGACTCGATCTCGATCAACGAGCCCACGTTCGTGGCACTGGCTGTGACGCGCATCCCACTCGGCGGAGGCCTCAGCATCACTCCCAGCGTCGTGATCGCGCTCGTCGTTGTGGTCATCGCCGTGTGGGTGCTCGGCTTCACCCGGTTCGGGCGCACCGTCTACGCCCTCGGCGGGAGCGAGCAGTCGGGCATCCTGATGGGCCTCCCGGTGGCGCGCACGAAGGTCATCGTCTACGTCGTCAGCGGCTTCTGCTCGGGCCTCGCCGGCGTGCTCTTCTCCCTCTACACGCTCTCGGGCTACCCGCTGACGGCGGTGGGTACGGAGCTCGACGCGATCGCTGCGGTGGTGATCGGTGGCACCCTGCTCGCCGGAGGCTACGGCTTCGTTCTAGGATCGGTACTCGGCGTGCTGGTGCTGGGCGTCATCCAGACCATCATCACGTTCGAAGGAACCCTCTCGTCGTGGTGGACCCGCATCTTCATCGGCGGCCTGCTGCTTGTCTTCATCATCCTTCAGAAGGTGCTCACCGCGCGCAGGAGGTGACAGGCGGCGACCGACATAATACAAAGACACGTGCACCCGGCACGTCGATGAGAGAGCACCGTGACGCAAGACGAGAGGCCGCGGGCCACGACGATCTTCGATGTCGCACGCCTGGCCGGGGTATCGCACCAGACGGTCTCCCGCGTTCTGAACGACCTGCCGAACGTTCGGCCGGCCACCCGGCAGCGGGTCGAGAACGCCATCCGGCAGCTGCGCTACGTGCCCTCGCCGGCTGCCCGGGCGATGGTCACCCGCCGGTCGCGCACCCTCGGTCTCATCACGACCGGTACGACCGACTTCGGCCCCTCATCCACCGCCCTTCACTTCAACGAGGCGGCCCGGGATGCCCGGTATGCGGTGATCACCGCCGCACTCCTCGAAGCCGACACGGCCCACGTGCAGAGCGCCGCCGAGCTCCTGGTTCGCCAGAACGTCGAGGCGATCGTGCTCATCGTGCAGCAGCGCCAGGCGGTCGAGGGGATCGCGGGCGTCAACCTCGGAGTGCCCGTCGTGGCCGTCTCGTCTGAAGACAGGGGGTCACCGCACCGGGTGACGCTCGACCAGTACGGCGGGGCGCGAGCCGCGGTGAACCACCTCGCCGGCCTCGGCCACCGCGACATCCGCATCATCGCCGGGCCGCGTGAATCGATGGACGCGGCTGAACGCACGCGCGGCTGGTTCGGCGGCCTCGCGGCCCACGGGCTCGTCAGCCGCGAACCGATGATCGGCGACTGGACGCCCGCGAGCGGGTACGCCCACGGCGCGCAACTCGCCGAGGAGGGGCGCGCCACAGCCGTCTTCGTCGCGAACGACCAGATGGCGCTCGGCCTGATCCGGGCCTACAACCACGCCGGGCTCACCGTGCCCGAACACCTGAGCGTCGTGGGTTTCGACGACATCCCCGAGGCCGCCTACTTCTCGCCGCCGCTCACCACGGTCAGGCAGGACTTCACCGTGCTGGGTCGCACGGCGATGCAGGCGGTGATCCATGCGATCGGCGAGAACAGCGACAGGGAGGCTCCCCCCTTCGAGCAGCAGAGCCAGCTCTTCGGGGTGACGCTGGTGGCGAGGGAGAGCACGCGGGCCCTGCGCGACTGAGCCGCCCGGCGCTGGCCTCGACCGGCGGTTCACGCAGCCGGGTTCACTCAGCCCGGGTTAACGCAGCCCGGATTCACGCAGCCCGGGTGTCGGTCAGCGGGTAGAACTGCGCGATGAGCTGGGTGCGGTTCGAGACACCCAGTTTGATGAAGGCGTTCCGCAGATGCGACTCGATGGTCCGCGGGCTGAGATGGAGGGCCTCACCCGCCAGTCTGTTCGTCAGGCCCTGGGCGATGAGTTCGGCGACACGACGCTCGCTCGGTGTCAGGGCCGAGAGCTTCGACCGTTCCCACCGCGACAGTTCCGTGGAGAGCTCCCGGCGGGCGACGCCGTCCTCGAGAACGGCCAGGGCGCCCCGCGCCGTGTGAGCGATTCTCGAACGCTGCGCGTTGTCGAGCGGGATGTCGCGGAGCATTCGAAGCGCTTCGGTGATGAGCCGAGCACGTTCCGGCACCCACTCCATCGTCTCGGCCGCCGCGACGAGCGCCAGCGTGCCCGCCACCAGGGAACGGGGCGATCCTCCCTCCGCCTCGAGCCAGGCCTCGACGCGGCGCGCCTGCAGGCGGGGCAGCGCCCTGCCGGTGCGGTCCGCGATGCCGCGGAGCGACGTCGCGACGGACTGCGCCCTGTCGACGTCTCCGTTCTGGAGGTGGGCGCGCGCGAGATCGACATCGAGCCAGAGGCGGCGACCTGGTTCCCTGATACCGAGGCCCTCCGCTGTGCGCAGAGCGTCTTCGAGGTGCCGTATCGCAGCCGGCGCATCTCCGCTGCGCGAGAGCAGGATGCCGCGGAGCGCCGCCCGGGTGAGGTGCCCGAGGGGTGCGACCCCGACATCCGGTACCCGTCCGATGATCTGGGTGACCTCGTCGTACCGGCCGAGTTCGAGGGCCAGAAGACCGCTGGCCCGCACCGTGGCCGGCGCTGCTGACGATCGCGGGCTCAGAGAGGCGCTCTGCTTCAGCCGCTCATCGGCCGAGGTGAACTTCCCCGTCGAGATGTCCACGTGGGCCGCGTGCACAAGCAGGCTCTGCCGAAAACCCGTGTCGCCGGAGACTTCGCATTTGACGAGCATCGACGCGATCGCGCTGCGGCTCGAGGCGATGTCATCCACCGTGTAGGCGTACACCGCGACTTTCGCCTCGACGGTGTCTTCCAGAAGCAGCTCGGCCAGGTCGTTCTGCAGGTGTTCGAGCTCATCCAGAAGCTCTCTGTCGAGACCATCGCCGGTGTTGACCTTGGCGTAGAGCAGCTTGTTGATGATCGCGTGACGGAAGGCGGCCGAGTAGTGACCCGATCGGAGCACGGGCAGGGCCGCCTCCAGCTGCTCGGCCACCTCGCTGAAGTTCTCGCCCAGCCCGGCCAGGTAGATATCGAGCATCTCGCGATGGGGATGGCTGGGGGGCAGCGATTCGCGGTGCTGCTCGGCGCGCAGTCGTGCCGCAGCGAGACCGGCTGTCTTGTAGGTCGCCGAGGTGACCAGATCGATCGCGCGTTCGGCCTGGTCGCTGCTGAGGTCGCTCCACGTCAGCGCTTCGAGAATCTCGACGGCGCGCTGGAAGTGGCCGTTCGTGTGCTCCTGGGCGGCCAGCCTCAGCTCGCGATCGTGGCGCTCGGCTGTGCCGTGCACACTCCTCCGGGCCGCGCGCCCCCAGAACTCGATCGCCACATCGACATGGCCGAGCTGCTCGGCACGCGTGGCGATGCGCTCCAGGCTGATGGCGAGTTCGATGTCCTGGCCGGCGGGCGTTCCGAGGTCGCGTTGCCTGCCGGAGTCGTACTCGTTGACGCTCAGCCGTGCCAGTCGAAGATGCAGAGCGCGCCTGTCGGGCTCGGCCAGGATCTGCAGAGCGGCCACTCCGGTCTGCGGATCGGCCGGCTGGAGGTACGAGCCGTTCGACGAGACCACGCCTGCCTGAATGGCCCGCTGCAGATACCTGCTCTGCTCGCCGAACAGGAGCGGTACATCCCGGATCAGGACGCGCCGCAGTGCGGAGACGGCCTGGAACACGTGCAGCGTCGGCTCATCGAGTGCCTCGATCGCCTGGCGTGCCTTGGTCGCCTGGCGTGCCTTGGTCGCCTCGATCGCCTGCGCACGATCGTGTGAAGTCATGAACGTGTGAACCCCAACCGTCTGATGCGTTCGTCTCTGAGGCGATGCTATCCGGGGTCGGCTGGGCGGATGCAGGCCCTGCGCCGACGCGAATCTTCGCGTTCTCTCAGCAACCGACGCCGGGGCTGTGCGCGTGCACCGGTGAAAGCCGCACTGTTCCATCAGGGGCTGAGCCTAGGGTGGGCCGATGCCCGCCGGTGACCTCGCTCTCTCGACCCCCGTACTGAGATCGCTGACCGGTCTGCGGTGGGTCGCAGCCTTCGTGGTCTTCGGGTTCCACATCGTCGCGGTCGAGTACTTCGGCTCGGGCCAGGGCGTCGTTTCTGCCCTGTTCGGAGCCGGCGGAACAGGGGTGTCCCTGTTCTTCATCCTCTCCGGGTTCGTGCTCACCTGGACTCACCGCGCGGGCACCCAGCCTCTCGTCTTCTGGCGGCGCCGGTTTGCGCGGATCTGGCCGCTTCACCTCGTCGTCGTCTTCGTGGCACTCCTGGTGTCGGCGACGGTGGTCCCCGGAATCCGGTCATCGAGCCCGGTCTCCATCATCGCGAACATCTTCCTCGTCAGCAGCTGGTCACCGGGGTGGTGGCAGGCCGGCAACCCGGTGAGCTGGACCCTCGTGTGCGAAGCATTCTTCTATCTCCTGTTCCCCGTACTCGTCTGGGCGACCAGACCGATGACGACCCGGCGGCTGTGCACGCTCGGTGCGCTGATGCTGGCCCTGGTCTGGTCGGCCCCGCCCCTCGCCCAGCTCGCGCCCGACGAGCTCTCGGCGTACAGCTCACCCGTGATGCGGCTCCCGGAATTCGTCATCGGTATCGTCGTGGCACTGCTCGTGCGTCACGGAAAGTGGCGCGGACCCCGGCTGATCGTTGCGGCACCTCTCGCCCTGACCGGCTACAGCATCGCCTCACTGGCAGACAACCCGCCGTGGGCCGCCGGCGTCACCATCGTCGGGTACAGCCTTCTCATTGCAGCGCTCGCGCGTGCAGACCTCGAAGCCGTTCCGACTCCCCTCTCCTCAGAGCTGATGGTGCGGCTCGGAACGCTCTCGTTCGCCTTCTACCTCATCCACCTGCTGGTCATCGCCGCACTCTCATCGCCCTGGCCAGGAGGACACCCGCAGATCGATTCGGGCGATGCCTCCGCACTCGCCCTGGGGGCGCTCGCACTCGCGCTCGGAGCCGCGTGGCTTCTCCACCGGTACATCGAGAAGCCGGCCCACCGGCTGATCATGGGCCTCTGACGCGAAAAGCCCCAGACCCACGCCGATGCGAGGGTCTGGGGCTTTTCGTTGGCGGTACCGGTGGGATTTGAACCCACGGTGCTCTTTCAAGCACACAACTTTTCGAGAGTTGCACCTTCGGCCGCTCGGACACGGTACCGGGGGATACTTTACGGCACCCCACGGCGGTGCGCCAATCGGCCGCCGGGGGTGGGTGACGGGGTGGGTGACGGAACGCAGATGGCGCTGGGGTCAGCCGGCCCCGGGTTCGCCGCGACGCGCAGCCGCGGCCCGCGCCTCGGCGCCCGCGCGCTCGCGCTCCGAGGCCGCCACCCGCGATGCGTCGCCGGAGCGCTCCATCGCCTCGGCGTGCTCGGTCTTGCCCTCCGCGATGAGGTCGTCGTCACCGCGGGCGACACCGACCGCTTCGGTCAGCCTGCCCTTGACGGCGGCAACGGCATCCGGAATCGACACCGCGGGAGCCGTGTCGGGAATGTCGTCCGCAGCGGTGTCGTAGACGCGCAGGCTGTTGCTGTCCCTGAGAGGCGTGCCACTGGTCGCCTGCTGGGCGTGCTCGACGCAGAGCAGCGCGACCTCCTCGGCATGCGCGTGCATCACGGAGTGGGCAGCGCCGGGCATCTCCCAGAGACGCGAGTTGGGCAGTAACCGGCCGACCTGCTCCACCCATTTCCTCGGCGCGACCGCGTCGTACTGGCCCCTGATGACAAGCGTGTGGGCCTGGATGCCCGGCAGCGCCTTCTCGATCGGATACTGCATCATCTCGGGCAGAATGCGCGAGAACCATTTGAAGCCGCAGAGAAGATAGGCGCTGACCGCCAGGAACTTGACCTTGAACGGCTCGTGCCAGGCGGCCTGCAGAAACCGCAGGGCAGCGCGGGCCACCCACCGTTCGCGCGGGTTGACCACCGGCCCGATCAGGACCGCGGTCGAGATTTCGGGCCGCCGGGAGACGAGGTCGCTGACGATCTGGGTGCCCATCGAGTGCCCCACGATGATGGGGTCGGTCAGCTCGAGGTCGTCGATCACCTTGCCGACGAGGTCGGCGTACAGGCGGATCGTCATCGCCTGGTCGGGGTGCGGAACGCCCCCGAACCCGGGCAGGTCGAGCGCGTGCACCGGGCCGAACTCGTTGAGGTTCGGCGCGAGCCGCTCGAAGTAGGTCGACGAGACGCCGATGCCCGGCACGAGCACGAAGGGCCGCACGCCGGTCGTGCCGATGGTGTTGACGCGGGCGTACGTGTCGCCTTTCTCGGTGTAGACGCGGCTGACGTCGACCTGGGTTCGGGATGCCATGTCTCCAGCGTAGGCCCGAGTGTCGGCGGTGCATGGCAGTATCGATTCCGTGACCTTCATTGCTGCAGAAAACAGATACGACGACCTCCTCCCCTACCGACGCACGGGGCGAAGCGGGCTGCTCCTGCCCGCCGTCTCGCTCGGGCTCTGGCAGAACTTCGGCGACACGACGACGACGGAGAGCCAGCGGGCGATCCTCCGTCGGGCCTTCGACCTCGGGGTGACGCACTTCGACCTCGCCAACAACTACGGCCCGCCCTACGGCAGCGCCGAGACGAACTTCGGGCGCATCTTCGCCGAAGACTTCGTGCCGTACCGAGACGAACTCGTCATCTCGTCGAAGGCCGGCTACGACATGTGGCCGGGCCCCTACGGCAACTACGGTTCGCGCAAATACCTGCTCGCCTCGCTCGACCAGTCGCTCGAGCGCATGGGGCTCGACTACGTCGACATCTTCTACTCGCACCGCGCCGACCCCGACACTCCGCTCGAAGAGACGATGGGCGCGCTGCACACGGCCGTCACCTCGGGCCGGGCCCTCTATGCGGGCATCTCGTCGTACTCGCCCGAGCGCACCGTCGAGGCCGCGCGCATCCTGGGCGACCTGGGGACTCCCCTGCTCATCCACCAGCCGTCGTATTCCATGCTGAACCGGTGGATCGAAGACGGCCTGCTCGACACCCTCGGCGACCTCGGCGTCGGCTGCATCGCGTTCTCGCCGCTGGCCCAGGGCATGCTCACCGATCGGTACCTGAACGGCATCCCCTCCGATTCGCGCGCAGCCCGTGAGGGGTCGATGAAGTCGTCGTTCGTGAGCGACGAGGCCCTCTCGCACATCACCGCTCTGAACGAGATCGCGTCGGGCCGCGGGCAGACCCTCGCGCAGCTCGCGCTCAGCTGGGCTCTCCGCGACGAGCGCGTCACCTCGGTGCTGATCGGCGCATCGAGCGTGAAGCAGCTCGAAGACAACCTCGCGTCGACCCAGAACCTGGCCTTCACCAGCGCCGAGCTCGACGCGATCGACGAGCACGCGATCGACGGCGGCATCAACCTCTGGGCGGCGTCGAGCGCGGTGTAGCGCAGGGGCCCGCAATACGCTGGGTGGATGCTGTTCACCGAACTCGAAGGCCACCCGGCCGCCGCCGTGCTGTTCCTGCATGCCCACCCCGACGACGAGACCCTGGCGACGGGCGGCCTGATGGCGACGCTCGCCGCCGAGGGGTTCCGCGTGGTGCTCGTCACCGGCACCCGCGGGGAGCGCGGCGAGGTCGTGCCCGGCCCCCTCGCCCACCTCGAGGGCACACCCGGCCTCGCTCCCGTGCGCGTCGCCGAGCTCGCTGCGGCGATGCGCGCACTGGGTGTCGACGATCACCGTTTTCTCGGTGCGGGGGCCTCCGCCGCCGCCCACGGAGCGCGTGCAGCCGGGCTCCCGCCGCGAACGTATTCCGATTCGGGCATGCAGTGGGGGCCTCTTGGCACCGCCGTCGCCGCAGATGACGCTCCGTTCGATGCCCTGAGCCTGGCGCCGCTCGATGAAGTGGTCGATGACATCCGAACAGTGGTGGCGGATGTCGAACCGCGCCTCCTCGTCTCGTACGACGAAACCGGGGGGTACGGGCATCCCGATCACGTGCGGATGCATGACGCTGCCGCCCGAGTGTCGGCGCTCACGGGCATCCCGCTCGTCACCGTCGTCTCGGCCTGGGAGGGCGACGCCGCTCTCGAATCCGACGATGTCGTCGTGCCGCTCGGCGACCGGCGACCGGCGAAGTTCGCTGCCCTGCGGGCGTACGCCACCCAGCTCAGCGTCGAGGGCGACGACATCGTGCTGTCGGGTGGCCAGCGCCACACCGTCGCCGAAACCGAGGTGTACCGGCGCGCGCGTTCGTGATGCCGCTGCCGTGACGAGGCGGATTCGCCCGGGCGCACGAGGCCCCGAGTGTTAGGCTCGCCTTACCCGATCAGGTGACGGCACGCTCGCGCGTGTGGTCGCCGACGTGTGATTTCGAGAAGAAGGGCACCTTCACCCCCATGAGCTTCATCACCTCCCCTGCTTTCGCGGAAAAAGGTTACGTCGTGCTCGATCGGTACGACCAGGCCGCTGATCCGAAGGAGTGGCTCGACCTCGAGTACGTCGACTGGAAGTCGTCGGGAGTGACCCGTTTCGCGCCGCTGGCCAGCGCATTCGGCGACATGGAGTGCAACGGCTTCTGGAACCACACGCCTCCCCGCACCGACAAAGACGGCGTCTGGGTGAAGGCGAACGCCGACCTCGCGCCCATTCTGAAGGCGCGCGCGGAGGAGCCCGGCACCAACATCGGCCGCTGCCGCGTGATCGAGCTCCAGCCGAACGACTACACGAACGCCATCTACAACCTGCACCAGGACGACAACAACCGCCTCAACCCCGACGGCACCGGGTGGATCGTGCGGGCCTTCTTCAACCTCTCCGACGACCCCTCCTCCGTACTGATCCTGCGCGAAGACCGTTTCGACCCCGAGACCGAGGTGCGCATCCCGCTGCCCGCCGGCGCGCAGGTCATCGTCGACACGCAGCGGTTCTGGCACGCCGTCTGGCAGGTCGGCCCCGAGCCGCGCTACTGCCTGATCACCTCGTGGGAGTCCGGCCCCGAACTCGACGCCTACATCGAGAAGTACCACGGCACCTCGAACACCGTGAACCCGCCCCTCGACCCGCAGGTGATCGAAGACGCCCAGGCCGAGGTGCGCCGTCGCCTCGCCGAGCGCTCCGCCACCCTGGCTTCGCAGGGCAAGCGCGACCCCGGCCCCCGCGACCCCGAGGCCTGACCCGGCGCGCTCCTCCTCCTGTCACGCCCTGCTCCGTCACTGCGGCGGGGCGCCGCCTTGTGCTGCTCGTCAGAGCTCCGGATGCTCGCCGAGCAGCCCGGGCACCCCGCTCTGTGTGCAGAGCCAGTGCGCGAAGTCTGCGTCGATGAAGCCGGCCAGTCTCACCACCGATCGGTGGGCATCCTGCACCGAGAGCCGCCGCCAGGCTCCCGTCGCCTTGTCTCGCTGATCTGGGAGCGGGATGCCCCACAGCACGGGCTCGTGATGCACGACCCGGTTGCGCAGGTACCGCACCTCGTTGGCCGTTCGGAGCACCTGCGTGCGGATGCTGCTGCTGTTCGGGAATGCTGCGGCCAAGCATGGTTTCCACAGGATTTCGTCATTGGTTCTTGTCTCGTCGCAAACCATCTCGGCCCGAACACCGCATCCAGCTGGCGGCTCATCGCGTTGCGCAGAGCAACTTCGATCACGCCGACGTCCCGAAAGAGCGCGCTCGCGAGCTCGGCGTTGCGAGAGTAGAGCGCCACACCTTCTGCCACGTCACCGGCCTCGTCGATGAACCGGGCGAGGCGATCGCGGCCGAGTATGGGAAGGGTGATGTCGACGTCTGAGAGCAACGGCTTCTTTCGGCTTCGGCCAACGTGAGTGGCGCTAAGGTCCCCTGCGGGTTATAATAATGGTTCCCCCGGGCCGGCCACTTCGAGAATGCTCCCGGGGTTCTTCTTTGGGCTGAAGCGGGGGTCGGCCCCTCCTCCACAGGGGTCGAGATCTCGCGGTTCTCCACGGATGCGCGGGGGCGCGGAGCGGTGTCGGTGGCCCCGCCTAGGGTGGAGGCATGCCGACTAAACCGCTCAGCAACTTCAAGTGCACCGAGTGCGGGTGGAAGACCCCGCGCTGGGCCGGGCGCTGCGGCGAGTGCCAGGCGTGGGGCACGGTGGTGTCCGCCGCCGAGTCGACCGGGCTGCAGGGGCAGGTTCGCGCGGTCAGTGTCGACGAGGCGAGCATCGCGCGCCCCATCACCGAGATCGAGACCGACGCGGCCATGCACTGGGCCACCGGCATCACTGAATTCGATCGTGTGCTGGGCGGGGGCCTCGTGCCGGGCGTCGCCATCCTCCTCTCAGGCGAGCCCGGGGTGGGCAAATCCACGCTGCTACTTGAGGTCGCTGCCCGGGCCGCGCAGGAGCACCTACGGGTGCTCTATGTCAGCGCCGAGGAGTCCGTCGGGCAGATCAAGATGCGTGCTGAGCGCACCCGATCCCTCTCCCCCACCCTGATGCTCGCGGCCGAGACCGACCTGGCGACGATCCTCGGGCAGATCGACGCGGTGATGCCGCACCTCGTGATCGTCGACTCCGTGCAGACGGTGAGCAGTTCGCAGATCGAGGGCGCTGCCGGCGGGCCGACCCAGGTGCGGGCGGTCGCGTCTGCGTTGATCCGGGTCGCCAAGGAGCGGTCGCTCCCCGTGCTGCTCGTCGGGCACGTCACGAAAGACGGCTCCATCGCCGGTCCGCGCGTGCTCGAGCACCTGGTCGACGTCGTCTGCCAGTTCGAGGGCGACAGGCAGACTGCGCTGCGCTTCGTGCGCACGCTGAAGAACCGGTTCGGGCCGACCGACGAGGTCGGGTGCTTCGAGATGACGGGCGAGGGCATCCGCGAGGTGCCCGACCCGAGTGGGCTGTTCCTCAGCCGCGGTTCCGAAGCCGTGAGCGGCACCTGCGTCACGGTCGCGCTCGAGGGTCGTCGCGCCCTGCCGGTCGAGGTACAGGCGCTCGTCGTCTCGACGACGGCACCGAACCCGAGGCGGGTGACGAACGGGGTGGATGCGTCCCGCGTCTCGATGCTGCTCGCCGTGCTCGAACGGCGGCTGAACGTGAAACTCTCCGACAAGGACGTGTACGTGTCGACGGTCGGCGGGGTGAAGCTGACGGAGCCCTCCGCCGACCTCGCGATCGCCCTCGCCATCGCCTCCGCCAACAACGACAGGGCGCTGCCCCACAACTTCGTGGCATTCGGCGAGATCAGCCTTGCGGGCGAGGTGCGGCCCGTGACATCGAGCGACCTCCGTGCGACCGAGGCGCGCCGCCTCGGCTTCACCCGCATTCTCGGCCCCGGCCAGACCGGAATCCGCCAGGCCTTCGCGAAGGCGTTCGAGCCGGCGGGCTGAGGCGCGGGCGGCGCAGATCGAGTTGCCGCGCGGGTAACCGGCGCCGGCTCAGACGTGCGGAACGAAAGCCTGCCAGGCGGTGCGGCGCGAGGCGCGGGGGTCGCTCTCGATGCGGTCGACGGCGTCGATGATGAGCGTCTGCCGCGTCTCCTCGTCGTAGCGGGGCCAGGCGACGAGGTTCCTCACCAGCGAGGAGGGCGCCGCCGCCACCCCCGCTGATGCGCCAGACGCGCCGGGCACCGCAGAAACACCGGGCGCCGCAGAAACACCGGGCGCCGCCGGCTCACCCGCGTACGCGAAGTGCACCCAGTGCGCCCGCATCCGTGCGCCCGCCGCGAGGAACGTGCGCCGCCCGCCGAGCACCGTCATCGTGCGGCCGAAGGCCCCGCCCATGCGGTCGAACAGCGCGAAGAGTTCGAGTCCGTGGGTCGCGTCGAAGCCGGCCAGCCGCACCAGGCGCGGGGCGATGTCGAACCGGTAGAAGTAGACGGGTGCGAACCGCGCATGCCGCTCCGCGACCTTCACCGTCGGGTACCAGAACGCGTAGTCGCCCCCGAAATCCGCCGCCGCGCGCCGCGCAGGCAGCCCGGGGTACTCCGCCTTGATCGCCTTCCGCGCCTTCTTCTTCGTCTTCGCGAAGATCGCCCGAATGCGTTTGGGCGTCGTGGCGAGAATGTCGAGACGCCCGCTGAACAGCGAGCCCTCCCGGTCGTTCGTGCCGATGATGAGGGGCACCGGATGCGCCCGGCCGGCCTTGAACGCATCCAGCGGCCGCTCGGGCAGAAAGTCGCCGTCGATGACGGGGCACAGGGCGATGGTTCCCGGGTCGGTGTCGGGCGCATCGAGCTGCAGAGCATCCGTCGCCCGCACCAGCTCGCGCCAGTCGGCGGTCACCAGCAACTCCCCCGCGTCTTCGGCGCTGGTGTTCTCGACGCTGTCGGGCGCCACGCGCGCGCTCAGCAGCTCGACGAACTGCGCCGCCCAGAGCCGGGTCTGCGACGGCGGGTACACCGCGTTCGTCGGCGAGCTCTGGGCGATGGCCCGGGCGAAGAGTCCGGATGCCGCTGGCACCGTCATGAGCGTCGTCACAGCATTCGCGCCAGCTGACTCGCCGAAGAGGGTGACGCGGTCGGGATCGCCTCCGAACGCACGGATGTTGGCCGCCACCCACTCGAGCGCCGCAACGCAGTCCTTGAGCCCCAGGTTGTTCTCGATCGGTCGTTCGGGCGTCGAGAACTCCGTGAAATCGAGAAAGCCGAGCGCCCCGAGCCGGTAGTTGATGCTGACGTAGACCACGTTCCCCTGCCGAACGAGAGTGTCACCGTTCTGCGGCACCTCGGCTGACGACCCGACGATGTAGGCCCCGCCGTGGATGAACACCATCACGGGGAGCAGGGCTGCCGGATGCCCGTCGGCACCCGTACCGGCCGGCCGCACCACATTCAGGCTGAGGCAGTTCTCGCCCATCGGGGTGTTCTTCCGGGCGCCGATGAAGCGGCCCTCCCTGGACTGCGGGGCCACCGGCCCGAACCGGCCCGCATCGCGCACCCCGCTCCACGACTGCGGCGGTTGCGGCGCCCGGAACCTCAGTGGCCCGGTGGGTGCTGCCGCGTACGGCAGCCCGCGCCACGACTCGACTCCGCGCTCCCGCACACCGCGCGCGATTCCTGTCGTCAGAGTGACGTCGAGCGCGTGCGGCATAGTGCGATGCTAACCCGCCGAGGTGAACAACCCGGCCGCGCGGGGGTCGGAGCGGCACGGCCCCGGAGAGTGCACGGGGCCGTGCCGCAGCGGGTACCAGTCGCCATCTGTTCCTAGCAAACAATGACCGGTCTTTCCCCACCCAGAGAGATTGCGCAACCCGAATTGCCGCAGATCCCTCGACATATTCTTACCACTTACGCGGATCTTCGTCATCCGGGCTGTGGGAACCCCCTTCTATTGGGGCTGTTTCGGCGCATTCGCTTGAGGGTACATTCGATCTGCAGCCCGAAACTGCGGCCCCGAATCTGCGGTTGCCTAGAACCCAGATGCGTTTGTCCTGCGTCTGGTGACGTCACTTTTTCCTAGAGGGTGACGCGCCAGACGGGATGAGGCGGCTCCTCGGCCGGGAATTGACAAGACCTCCCGAATCTTCCCGTCCGAGAGCCCCTGGCAGAGCGTTCAGTTCAGAAGGAACTGCGCCGTGTCGGTCGACGCGATCCCGTCGACGGAGACCTGCAGGTGGTACGACGCGCCGCCGGCCGGCACCGCTGTCTGCGAGCCTGCGCACGTCGAGGGCGACGAGCGGACGCGGTTCCACGGGAACGGGGTGGAAGTCACGGCCACGCCAGGCGCGAGCATCGCGGGGGTGTCGGAGGCGCCGGTCTGGCAATCGGTCGAGACCCAGTACGTCTCCGACCCACTCGAGATCGTGTAGACCTGCTTCGACGTGCCGGCGTTGATGGTGCAGGGCGAAGAGCCCGTGTTCACGATGCTGAACGAGAGCTCGGGATTCGCGCCGCTCGGGTATGTGTTCGCGTCGGTGATGGCGGTCACGGTGATGTTGCCGGCCGCGCAGGCTGCTGTGCCGTCGGTCGCGGCATCGGTCGACGCGGCGCCGGTGGACGCGGCGCCGCTGGGTGCGGTCGACACCGGCGGGGTGGATGCGGAGCCGCCCGACGCCGGGGCTCCGGACGACGCCGTGCCGCTGACCGGGGTACCTGAGGCACCGTTCTGCGCAGCGCCGGGCGTCGCCGAGGCCCCCGGTGACCACGGCTTCAGGATGACCAGCAGCACCGCCACGACGACAACGACGAGCACCAGCAGTGCGAGCGCCCTGCGTCGCCGGTACACCTTCGGCGAGAGTCGACGGGGCCGTGGTGCAGACATTCTGACAGGGTACCCGCCCCGTCTGTCAGCCCACGGCGTTGGCCGCGGCCAGCCGCGAGACGGCCGTTCGCGCACCCGCGGCCGACGTCGCTTTGAGAGCGGCGCGAGCGAGCGCCTCGGCTTCGGGCGCCGTGTGCCGGGCCAGTTCTGCGCGCACATCGGCGATCGCGGCAGGCGTCATCGAGAGCGTCGTGATGCCGAGCCCGACGAGCACCACGGCCAGCAGAGGGTCGGCCGCGGCCTCGCCGCAGACTCCGACCGGCTTGCCCGCGTCTCTCCCGGCGCGGCCGAGCATCGCGATGAGGCGGAGCACGGCCGGATGCCACGGATCTTGCAGGTGGGCGACGGAACCGAGCAGGCGGTCGGCGGCCAGGGTGTACTGGGTGAGGTCGTTGGTACCGATGCTGACGAAGTCGGCGAACTCGAAGATCTGGTCGGCGACCAGGGCAGACGACGGAACCTCGGCCATGACGCCGGCCACCTGGATGCCGAGCTCTTGGGCGAGCGTGGTGAAGTACTCCGCCTCGTCGGCGTCGGCGATCATCGGGGCCATGACCCAGAGGTCGACGCGCTCGGCGTGACGCCCACCCGAACCCGAGCCCGAACCCGTACCAGCGGCAGCTCCGGCACCAGCGGCAGCGCGGGTGCCCGACCCGTTCACGGCCTGCTCGGCCCGCGCGAGTGCGGTGAGCTGGTCGATCAGGATCTGCTCGCTCGCCTGCAGTGCACGGATACCGCGGAGACCGAGTGCCGGGTTCTCTTCGTGCGCATCGTTCAGAAAGCTCAGCGGCTTGTCGGCGCCGGCGTCGAGCACCCGAACGACGACCTTCTTGCCGACGAAGGCCCGCAGCATCCGCTCATACTGCACGACCTGTTCGTCGACGGTCGGCGCCGCGGCCGCGTCGAGGAAGAGGAACTCGGTGCGGAACAGGCCCACACCCTCCGCGCCGAGGGCGAGCGCCTCCGCCGCACCGTCGGCGGAGCCGAGGTTGGCGAGCAGCGGCACGACGGTTCCGTCGGCGAGCGCTCCGGGCGTGAGCGGAGCCGACGCGAGCGCCGACCGCTCGGCGATGCGCTGCCGGGCGTCGGCGAGGTCGTCGTCGGAGGGTGACGTGTCGACAGTGCCGGCCCCGGCATCCAGAATCACCAGCGTACCGTCTGCCAGGTTCTCGGCGCCCTGCACCCCGACGATCGCGGGGATCGACTTCGAACGCGCGAGGATCGCGGTGTGCGAGGTCGGGCCGCCCTCGCGGGTGATCAGCCCGATGACCTTCTCGAGGTCGAGCAGGGCGGTGTCGGCGGGCGCCAGGTCGTGGGCGACGAGGACGAACGGGGTGTCGGATTCGGGCACGCCGGGCGCGGGCACCCCGCGGAGGTGCGCGATCACGCGGCGCGACACATCGTCGAGATCGGTTGCGCGCTCGGCCATGTAGCCGCCCATCTGCACGAGCAGGTCGCGGAAGCCCGCATAGGCCTCGAACACCGCGCGATCGGCGGTTCTGCCGTCGCCGAGCTTCGCCTGGATGTCGTCGACGATCGTCGGGTCTGCGGCCATCAGGGCCTGGGCCTGCAACACGTCTTGGGCTGCTCCGCCGGCGCGTTCGCCGCGTGCCTCGAGATCGGCCGAGACGGCGGCGAGCGCGGCCTCGACCCGCGTGAAGGCGTCGCCCGCTGGCTCGGTCGCGATCTCGTCGAGGGGCTCGGCCAGTGGCTCAGGCATCCGGAGCGTCGGACCGACTGCGACCGCGCGACCGACGCCGACTCCGTTCAACTGCATTGTTCTCTCCTGGGTGCTCGTCGTGCCGGGGATCTCACTGTTTCCAGAGTAGTGCGCACCCCCGACACTGCATCTGAATCTTTCTCAGGTCGGTGTCGGAGGCTGCCATTAGACTGCTGCCGGGGATGATCGATGCGGCATTCCCGGGAGGAGAACGCTTGTCCAGGCCCACCTCGCAGGTGCAGGGTTCACGTTCGTCGCGCCCGTCGTACACCGGCCCTGCGCGGCTCGCCCGGCAGGCGGCCCTGCGCATCGCGACCGCCGTCGTTACGGCGTTCTACGGGGTCTACCGGCTGCATCCCGTGCTCTGGCGGTTCACCGCCCGGCACTACCACCCCTCCTTCGAACGGTTCGCGCGCTGGAACGCCTGGGCCATCTGCCAGCAGGCCTACCTCGACGTTCCCGCCTACCGGCGCTACCTCGACGAGCACGACTTCGTCTTCGACTGGTGGAACCTCTCGTCGTACCAGCCGACCTCGAAGAAGGAGTACGTCGACCGCTTCTCCGAAGAGGATCGCTGCTGGAACGGCGAGATCGTCACCGTCGGAACGGTCGTCGACGAATCGAGTGGTTCGAGCGGAATCCCCTACAACTGGATGAGGTCGAAACACGAGCTCGACACCGTGCACAAGAACGTCGCGGGCTACATCACCCTGCTGTTCGGCAGCCGCCGCCTCTTCTGCATCAACGCCTTCTCGATGGGGGCCTGGGCGACCGGAACGAACACCGGCCTCGCGATGTCGAAGGTCGCCATGGTCAAGAACACGGGCCCCGACATCGACAAGATCGTCGACACCCTCGCCCACTTCGGGCCGCGATACACCTACCTGATCAGCGCCTACCCACCCTTCCTGAAGCACCTGCGCGACCGGCTCGACGCGGAGGGTTTCGACTGGGATGCGTACGAACTGAACGGGTTCGTCGGCGGCGAGGCCCTGACCGAGGGCCTCCGCGACTACATCGAGCAACGATTCGCGCGGGTCTACTCGGGGTACGGCGCCTCCGACCTCACCATCGGCATGGCCGGCGAGAGCGACCTGTCGGTGTGGCTGCGGCGCAGCCTCGGGGCGAACCCCGAACTGCGTTCGGCCGTACTGGGGCCGAATGAAGACCGCACGCCGATGATCTTCCAGTACAACCCGCTCGAGACCTACCTCGAGACGACAGCAGACGGCGAGCTGCTCGTGACCCTGAACTCGACCGCGATCATGAGCCCGAAGGTGCGCTACAACATCGGCGATGAGGCGGCGATCGTGACGTTCCCCGAGATGGAGGCACACGTCGCCCGCTTCCCGCGGCTCGCGCTGGCGTTCGAGCGGGCGTTCTCGTCGCAGCGCATGAAGCTGCCGTTCGTGCTGCTCTTCGGGCGAAAAGATTCCACGATCTCCTACATGGGCGCCAACATCTACCCGCTCGACGTCGAGAACGGGCTCTACCTCGACAACCCGCACGCCTCGCACATCGAGTCGTTCAAGCTGAGCCTGCTCGACATCGGCGGGCTCGAGCAGCGGCCGGTCATTCACCTGCAGTTGCGCGCCGATGCGTCGCTGGCTCCGGATGCCCGGGAGGAGCTGCGGGCGGCCTCGGCGGCCGGGGTGCTGCACCACCTCGCCAGTGTCTCTCGGGACATCGCGCAGTCGCTCGAAGAAGATCCGACCGCCTCCGACGTGCGGATCGAGATCCACGACCACGGCACGGGCGTCTTCGCGCAGGGGGCCGGGGGCTCGTCGAAGATCAAGAACGTGTACCTGGTGGATGCGGGCGACCGCGGCGCGGCGGCGGGTGGATGCTCGACCGAACTCGGCGATGACGAGCGCCTCGGCGCGGCCCTGCTTCGGCGCCCGGGAGAAGTCGGTCGTGCGCATCAGCCCCCCGTGCCCGCCGCATCGGTCGCGACATGCGTTCGGTGCGCGGGATGCCCGGCTACGTGTGGCACCGGGCGTACCGGCGCTCCGGAACCCCCGGGCTCATCGCGTTCTTCGACACGGCAGATCGGGCCGCCGCCTACCGGAACCAGCTCGACTCGTCGGGCGACGCCCTCGCAACCCAGCTGCTGCTCGCCGACCCGGCCGGCTACAGCAACGGAGTGTGGCGGGCCGAGGACAACACGATGGCGCACATCCCCACGTTCACCCCGACCTCGACCGAGGCCGCGCGGGGCGCCAGTGGGCCGCGCGTCGCGATGCCACCCGCCCGCACCCGGCCCGCCGGCACCCCGCCCGCACGCGATCGAAACCCGGAGAGTGACCGGAAAGGTGGCCACATCCCGGCAACCTCCGGGCTCTCGACGGCGCCCACGGCAGCATCGGTGACGGATGCCCGGGCGATGTTCGTGGGTGCCACGAAGTATCGCGGGCCGCGGGCACTCGTGCAGCTGTCGCGCACGTGGTACCCGATGGTCGCGCGCATGCAGACGCTCCGCGGATACGTGTGGCACACGGTGTACTGGGAGCCGCCCTTCACGCTCGGCACCCTCGCGTTCTTCGCCTCCCGCGACGATCTGCTGTCGTTCGCCAGGCTTCCCGCGCACAGAACTCTCATGCAGTGGATCACCCGCGGCACCCGGAACGGCACGGGCGGCTACATCCGCCTGCACCTGGCGCCCGGTGAGCAGCCCGGGGCGACCGGAGCGACCGCGGCGGCCGGGGCGCACGCCGAGACGACGGGGGCCGCGGCCGCGGACGAGCCGCCGGGGGCAGCGTCCGCGACCGAACAGCCGGGGCCGGGCGGCGCGGGCGGAGGCGCACCGTGAGCGTGCGGGTCGAGCGGGTGGTCGACCGCCGCGGCCTGCGGGAGTTCGTCGAGCTTCCGCTGCGGCTGAAGCCGCGGGAGCTCGCCGTGCCGCTGCTCGAGGCGAGCATCCGTTCGTGGTTCACCGGGCGGAGCCCGCATCCAGAGCCCATCGACCTGCTGCTCGCCCGCGACACCGACGGAGCCGTCGTCGGCCGCACCACCGCGCACACCGACCGCCGGCTCGACGCGAAGCTCGGCGAGAGGTTGCAGCTGTTCGGGGCGACGGAGTTCCGCGACGGCGAGGCGGCGTCCGCTCTCTTCGGCGAACTCGAACGGCGGGGGCGGGCGGCGGGCGCCGACGCGCTCTTCGGCCCCGTCACCCTCCTGCCGAACCAGGCGGGCGGCGTCATCACCTCGGGGTTCGACGAGCGCGGGTTCGTCGATTCCGCGTGGAACGACCACCTGGTGCCGATCGTCTACGAGGCGGAAGGCTTCGAGCGCTGGGGCGAGGCCGACACGTGGGTGGTCGACGTCGGCGGGCCGGACGCAGGTACAGCCGCAGCCGAGGGCGCGGGCGCGGCTGCCGGTGGCGCGATCGCGCCCGAGCCCTCAGAGTGGCGGGCGGCCGGCCTCACCCTCGAGCACGGCTCGAAGCGCGACACGAAACGGCTGATCCCCGAGCTGCTCACCCTGCTGAACGCCTCCTTCGAGCAGCTTCCGTACTACACCGCGATCACCCCGGCCGAGATGGATGCCGCGACCGACGGCCTCGCCTTCCTGCTCGATGAACAGCTGCTGCTGCTGGCCCGCGACACGGCGACCGAACGAGCCGTGGCATTCGTACTGGTTCTGCCCGACATCACCCGCTTTCTGCAACGCATCGGGGGCCGCCTGACCCCCCTTCGCCAGGTGCAGCTGCTGCTGACGCGGGTTCTCTACCGGGAGGAGGCGGTTCTCGTGATCCAGGGCACCGATCCGGCGCGGCAGGGGCAGGGCATCCTGAGCCTGCTGAGCCGCCAGCTGCAGGCGAACCTCGCCGCGGGCGGATACCGACGCCTCCGCAGCACCTACGTCGGGCGCGACAATCCGGCGTCGACGGCGCAGTTCCGGCGCTTCGGCGGGCGCCCGCTGCACGGCTACACCTTCTACCGCCGTCCCGTCGGGTTCGATGCGGCTCCGGATGCCCGGCCCACCGCCGCCCGAGACCGCGAACCCGAACGGCCGGGCGCCGCACCGGATGCCCGACCCAACTCCGAGGGAGACCAGCTGTGACCCATCCGACGTCTGCGCCCACGCCCGGGTCCCCGTCCGCAAGGGCTGCGCAGCCCGCTGCTGCGCAGTTCGAGAGTGCGCACCCCACCACCGCGCAGCCCACCACCGCGCTCCCCACCACGGCGTTGCTCGAGCAGCTGATCACGCTCGCCGGCCGCTCACCCTCGCCGCACAACACCCAGCCGTGGTCGCCGCACATCGTTGCGCCGGCCGCCCTGGCCGACGCTGTATCTGAAGCCGACGCCCACGCCGACGCCGACGCGGCACCGGCCGCTTCCGCACCCGCAGCGGCGCCGATCGCTTCCCCGCCATCCCTCGCCGGGCCGATGGTCGAGGTGTGCGTCGTTCCGAGCCGCACTCTGCCCGCCGGCGACCCCAGCTTCCGTGACGTGGTGCTGTCGCTCGGAGCCTGGGTCGAGAGCTTCGCGATCGGAGCAGCCGAGCACGGCTACGACACCCACGTCGAGGCGCTTCCGCTGCTTTCCCAGCTCGAAGACCTGCCGCTGACCGGCCCGGCCGACCGTGCAAGGCCCGTGCTGCGCGTGCGTCTGGAGCCCGCCGGCGCAGCCGAGAGCGAAGCCGGCGCCACTACTCCTCCCACCGGGGCCACCACCACCACCACCGCGTCCGGCACCACCACGGACCCCAACGCCACCAACGCGGCCCCAGCCGGGGCCGCCACCAATGCCACCAGCGCCGCCACCGCGCCCGGAACCACCGGGGCCCCCACCGGGGCCGGCACCACCGCGGCCTCACGACGGTGACCCTGAACGACGTCTTCACCCACTGACATCCGCCGGCCCGCCCCCCCCAACCCTTACGCTCTCTGTCATAGCAGAATC
>NZ_PSTT01000017.1 GCF_002931235.1 Subtercola sp. Z020
CCCCTCACTGGTGGTGGGGCCGGCGGCGGGGAGGGTCGCGTTCGGAGCAGATCGGCTGGGAGTCGAGGCACCCGAACCGCCCGAGGTGGAGCCGTCGCCCGAGCGGGAGGGCGAGTCTGCGTCTGGGTTTCGGACGATCGGCAGCAGGACGCCGTTCTGACGGGATCGCCCGGCGGTCGAGACGGCAGCTGCCGCGCCCGCGCCCCCACCACCAGTGAGGGGTGCGAGGGCGGACTCGGAGCGCTCATCGGTGGTCGACGACGACCCCGCCTCGACGACGGACGGCGCCGTACTTGTCAGTGCGGGCGAGAGGAGGAACGCTGCTCCGACGGCCGCGGCCGTCGCCAGGCCGAACCCGACGGCGGTGCGAGCCCGCGGGAAGACCGAGACGAGCCCGCGGCGCGCGGCGCCGACGACCCCGTTGCCCCGGGGCGCGACCGGGCGAAGGGCCCCCGCGGCTTGAGGCTGTGTTGTGGCACGCGGACCGCTGGCGCCCGAAACGAGGGTTGGCGACGCGGATGTCGCGGGCGCGGTGGTGGTAGGTGCTGTGGTGGTAGGTGCCGTGGTGATCGGTGCTGTGGCCGACATGGAGGCGGTGTGAACTGCCCCTGTGGCCGTCGGGGCAGGCAAACCCGCTGGAGTGCCGGCGACAGCCGCCGGCACCGGAGGCATCGCCGCGAGGCTCGCGTGCGCGGCGGCACCCGACCCCGCATGCAACGCCGACCCCGCGTGCGCCGCCGACCCCGCATGCAGCCCGACACCCGCGTGCAGCCCCACCCCCGCGTGCGCTGCCGCCCCTGACCCGCCCGCGTGCAGCGCAGCAGCGGCAGCCGACACCGCAGCACCCCCGCCGCCCTGCATCGACACCGTGTAGGCGGCTGCCCCCGCAATTCCCGCCGCGAGCGGCAGCAGCACGAGGGTGAGGCGCGAACCCACATCGCGCGCCTCCTCGCCGACGATGCTGCAGGCGGCGCACGACGCCAGGTGCTGCTGAACCTTGCGGGTCTCCCGGGCGCCGAGGCTGCCGCGGGTGTAGGACCCGAGTTTCTCGATGATCGCGGCGCACTCGGTGTCGGCGGCGCGCGCGAGGTGCGCGCCGATCCATGCCTGGCGGAGGCCCTCTCGGGCGCGGAAGGTCAGCGCCGACACGGCGTTCGACGTCATGCCGAGCAGGGGAGCGATCTCGTGCGACGCGAGCTGCTCGACCTCGCTGTACCAGAGCGCCTCCTGCCAGCGCGTCGGCAGGCTGCGGAACGCCTGCGCGGTGAGGCTCTTGTCGAGGGCGAGGAGGGTCTCGGCTTCTTCGCTCGTCGGGTCGGCCAGCGCATCCAGCTCGTCGCTCGTGTCGATCTGCGCACCGCGCTTCAGCTGCATCGCGACGTTGCGGATGGTGCTGAACAGGTAGGGCCGAAAGGCGCTCGTCGGGCCGCCGCCGTTGCGGATGGCCTGCAGAACCTTGGCGAAGCTCTCCGACACAATGTCGTCGGCGTCGTAGGAGAAGCTGCGGGCGACCGTTCGCCCGGCACGCGAGTGCCTGTTCCACAGTTCGGCGAAGGCTCGCGAGTCGCCGGCCCGGGTGCGTTCCACCAGGTCGAGGTCGCTCGGCCCTGTCTCGTCGTCGGGCACGGCGTGCGCACCGATCGGGTCACTCATCACCGTCACACCTTCCGTTCATCGAGCTCAGGTCGCGGCATCCATCGACACCGTTACTGAAGAATACTCACAGTTACGCGGCAGGGCAACGCTGCTATGCTGACTGCGTCGCAACTGGCGTTCAGATGGTCACCATCGGGAAGCGACTGACACGGATACGGCCGCTCGCCTGGGTCGCTACGGAAACCGCACCGATTGATTCCGCCCTGTCGAAAGAGGAGAGCCCCGATGCCCAGCCAATTGCCCTCGAGCTTCAACCACGCTCTCGCGAGCGTCGATCCTGAGATCGCCGAGGTTCTGAAGAACGAGCTCGGCCGCCAGCGCGGCACCCTCGAGATGATCGCCAGCGAGAACTTCGTCTCGCGCGCCGTGCTGCAGGCCCAGGGCTCGGTTCTCACCAACAAGTACGCCGAGGGCTACCCCGGCCGCCGCTACTACGGTGGCTGCGAGTTCGTCGACGTCGCCGAGAACCTCGCCCGTGACCGCGCGAAGGCCCTGTTCGGCGCCGAGCACGCCAACGTGCAGCCCCACGCGGGCGCGCAGGCGAACGCCGCGGCGCTCATGGCGCTCGCCACCATCGGCGACACGATCCTCGGCATGGAGCTCAGCCACGGTGGGCACCTCACGCACGGCATGAAGCTGAACTTCTCGGGCAAGAACTACCACGCGACCTCCTACGGCGTCGACCCGCAGACCTATCTCGTCGACATGGACATCGTGCGCGAGAAGGCGCTCGAGCATCGCCCCACGGTGCTCATCGCCGGCTGGTCGGCTTACCCGCGCCAACTCGACTTCGAGGCCTTCCGTTCGATCGCCGACGAGGTGGGGGCGAAGCTCTGGGTCGACATGGCGCACTTCGCCGGCCTCGTCGCAGCGGGTCTGCACCCCTCACCCGTGCCCTACGCCGACGTCGTCACCTCGACGGTGCACAAGACGCTCGCCGGCCCCCGGAGCGGCGTCGTGCTGAGCAGGGCCGAGTACGCCAAGAAGGTCGATTCCGCGGTCTTCCCCGGCCAGCAGGGCGGGCCGCTCATGCACGTGATCGCCGCGAAGGCCACGGCCTTCAAGCTCGCCGCAGAGCCCGAGTTCAGAGACCGCCAGGAGCGCACCATCTCCGGCGCGAAGATCGTCGCCGAGCGCCTGATGGGCGCCGACACGGTCGCCGAGGGCATCAGCGTTCTGACCGGCGGCACCGACGTGCACCTCGTGCTCGTCGACCTGCGGAACGCGGCCATCGACGGCAAGCAGGCCGAAGACATCCTGCACGAGGTCGGCATCACGGTGAACCGCAACTCGATCCCCTTCGACCCGCGCCCTCCGATGGTCACGTCGGGTCTCCGCATCGGTACGCCGGCCCTCGCGACGCGCGGCTTCGGCGACGAGGAGTTCACCGAGGTCGCCGACATCATCGCCACGGCCCTCAAGCCGGCTCCGGATGTCGCGGCCCTCCGTGCTCGTGTGCTGAAGCTGACCGACGGCTTCCCGCTGTACGACGGCCTCGAGGAGTGGTGAGCGCACGCCGATGAAACCCCTGACGGGCGAACAGTTCGCAATCTCCTACGAGAGCCCGGGCGCAGGCCGCGGCCGCTCGAGCGCCGTCGTCACCGAGCTGGCGGCGGCTCTCCGCGAACTCTTCCTCGACGGGGTCGAGAGCGTCGAACCGCACTCCGAGAACGAGCTGCCGCCGATGGGCGCCGGGCTCATCCTCGTGCCCTGGCCCAATCGCATCGCGGATGCCCGGTGGCTGCTCAACGGCGCGCCGCAGCAGCTCGACCGCACCGAACCCTCCACCGGCAATGCGACGCACGGGCTGCTGCGCAACACCGCCTACCGGGTGACCGACCACCGCGAGAGCTCGGTGACGCTGGCGGCGACGGTCTTCCCGCAGCACGGCTACCCGTTCCGCCTCGACACGAGCGTGCAGTACGTTCTCGACGAGTCAGGGCTGACGGTCATCCATTCGCTCACGAACGAGTCGGCGAGCCCCGCGCCGGTCGCGGTCGGGGCTCACCCGTACTTCCGGGTGGGCGAGACGCCGGTCGAAGACCTGGTGGCGACGATCGATGCATCGACACGCTTCGAGGTGGATGCCGTGGCCATCCCCGTTCGCGAGGTGCCGGTCGACGACACCGACTTCGACCTCCGCAGCGGCCGGCGAATCGGCGATCTCGACATCGACAGCGGATTCGGCGGCGTGGGCATCCGCGACGGCGAGGCAGTGCACTCGGTGACGGCGCCCGACGGGTCACGCACCGAGGTCTGGGGTGATGAGAACTTCCGGTTCGTGCAGTTCTACACGCCCCACAACTTCCCGCGGGCCGCGGGGAAGGGCCAGGCTGTCGCCATCGAGCCGATGACGGCTCCCGCCAACGCGTTCAACACCGGGCAGGGCCTTCGCTGGCTGCAGCCCGGCGAGACCTGGCGCCTGCGGTGGGGCGTTCGCCACCGGGCCTGACGCTACGAAGCCTGACGCCACTGGGCCTGACGCCACCGACCCTCGGGAACGAGCACTGACCCGTCAGAACCGGGTCGGGGGTTCGAGACGAGCCCCCGACCCGAGGCGACCTAGTTCTCGACGTTCGGCGGCGTCTGGTCGACCTCGCCGACGAAGGTGTACGGAATCGGCTCGACGGTGTCGTCGCCGACATCACCGAGCGCCCAGGTACGCACCGACGTCGTGCCGGCCGCTTCGAAGGTGAGCTCCACGAGATCCTGGTAGGCGCCGTCGACGTAGGTGAGTTCGACGACTTCGTTGTTCCCGATGACTCCCGGCCCGATGAGTTCTGCCCGGTAGGTGCCTTGGTCGGTCATAGCTTCCCTGCTCTTTCCGTGATGCGTGATGCGTGGCGCCGAGCGGCGTCGCTCGGTCGGTTCCCAGCGTAGGGGGCGCACCTGCCGCCGAGAAGCCTTTGCCGGTGCACGTTCTCCCACATCCGGCACCGCCGAGCAGGGGTCAGCGCGTGTGCTCCTCGCGCGCATCCCGCACCCGCACCATGCGGCCGAGCACCAGCGCGAACGGTACCGACAGCAGAACCCACGCAGCGGCGACGGCGACGCCGCCCGTGATGACATCGCTGAACAGATCAAACATGGCAACTCCTGACGATTGAGATGCTCACTCTCCCGCCCCTCGCCGCAGGCGCGCTGCGAAGCGCCTGCAACGGGCCTGTGCGCTGACCGCCGCTCGCTGAGAGTTCTGGTGGCCACAGCTGGGAGCCGCCGCCGGGGCTCAGCCGCAGGTGTCGCTCAGCCAGGTCTTGATGCTGTCGAGCTGGGCGTTGTACCGCGTGTCGGCGAACTCCGGCCGTTCGGGCGCACTGGGCGTCGGCGTGGGAGTGGACGCGGCTGTCGAGGTCCCGCCGGGTGTCGATCCCGTCGGCCCCGTCGAGCCAGCAGTGGGAGCGGGCGTGGCCGAGCCAGAGGCTCCCGTCGACTCCCCATCGACCGCCCTGCTCCACGCGGCGAGGTCACGCCCGTACGCCTCGACGAGGGCCGACAGCTGCAGATAGTTCGGGGCGATCGCTCCGGGCGCCGCCACGGCCGCCTCCCTGATGGTGTCGTCGATGTCATCCACGCCGCCGTCGGCATCGACCAGCGCCAGGTTCTTCGGAACCAGCGCGAGGGTCAGAACATCCCCCGCCACGGCCGCGCACGCCTCGTCCCTGCTGCCGTACCCACCCCACTCGGCGTTCGGGTCGCTGCTCGCCGTCGCGCTCGCTGTCGGGCTCTGGATGCCCGTGGGCGCCGGTGACGCACCCTGGCAGCCTGCGAGCCCCACCACCAGCGCACCGGCGGCGAGGGCGGCGGCGCCCCTGCCGAACGACCGGGGTCGGAGGTGGAATGCCATCGATACCCCTTCCCTCGCTCTGCCCGCACGCGCTGTGCTGCCGGGTGCCGCGCAGACGCGCGCCTACGTTCACTCTGCCACGAAGTGCACCCCGGCTGGTGGATGCCCGCCTGCAGATGCCCGTACCCTTGGAGTTCACCCCGCCCGACCGCACCGGGAGTCTCGTGAAGGTCCTGTTCCTCGTTCTGCGCGTCGCGGCGCTCGCCACGACCGTGCTCGCCCTGGTCTCGCGTGCCGACTGTGTCTTCGCGAGCGGCGGCTGCCGGGCATCCAATCTCCTCAGCTACTTCACCATCGAGAGCAACCTCGCGTTCGTCGCGCTGCTGGTGCTGCTGATCGCGCGCGGCCCCCGGCGGCTGGAGCGGGAGTGGCTGACCGTTCTGCGGGCGCTCGTGACCGCGTACCTCGTGGTGTCGGGGCTGACATTCATCGCGTTGATCGCGAACGCCGGCCTGGCCGACTACGTCTTTCTGGTGCCGACGTCGGAGAAGGTGCTGCACTTCGTCGTGCCGTCGTACGCCATCCTCGACTTCGTGTTCGCCCCCGGGCGGCGGCGCCTGCACTGGAACACGGTGTGGGTGTCGCTCGTGTTCCCGCTGCTCTATGCGGTCTACACGCTGCTGCGGGGGCCGGCCGTGGGCTGGTACCCCTACATCTTTCTCGACCCGGCGTGGGCGGGGAGCTACTCGGCGGTGGGGGTCTACGCGGCGGTGCTGGCCGCCCTCATCCTCGGGGTGTCGGCCGCGCTGATCGCGGCGAGCCGGCTGCCGCGCTGGGGCTGGACGCCCCGCGACCCACGCCGCCGCGCGGTGCCAGCCAGTGCTGTACAAGACCGAGCCGTACGGAACAGCGCTGTACAAGACGGTGCCCTGCGCGAACGAACAGGGTGGGCCCCGTCGGGCTCGAACCGACGACCCACGGATTAAAAGTCCGATGCTCTACCAACTGAGCTAGAGGCCCTTGGGGAACAATCTACCGGTTCACCGGCGAGAGTGCTAAATCCCGGGCCGGGCCGGCCGGGCATCCGGAAGCTGGCGTAGCGTTGGAGGGGTGACCGACAATTTCCACAAGCCGACACTGTTCGCGGGTTCGACCTTCGAGGCGTTCAAGGGCGGCGAAGATCCCGCCCAGATCAGCCGGCTGGCACACGATACGGCCGCGGCGCTGCTCAGTCGGGTGCGCGCGGAACCCGATCCCGAGGTCATCGACCGGCTGATCGCCTACACCGACGAGAACGGCATCGACGCGATCGCCGAGCTGTGGTCGCGGGCATCGGCGCGCAGCCTGCCCGGCGCGCTCTGGCGCATCTATCTTCTGCGGGCGCTGACCCGGCAGGATCCGGAGCAGTCGAGCTTCGTCTTCCAGCGCGGGGCAGAGCTGTCATCGACGATCGACCCGGTCGTGGCCGGAGCGTCGACGCCGACGGGCCCTGAAGAGATCACGGCGCTCGCCGACCAGATTCTGCGCGGGCTGTTCGAGGGCGACTTCGCGGTCGCGCTCGACCGGGCGGCGGCGTTCTGCCGGTTGATGGCGAGTGGATGCGCGAGCCTCGCCGACGATGCCGAAGCGGTGAATCCGGCCAGGGCCAGTGAGCTGACGACACGCGCGCTGCGGTTCCAGGCCATCGCGGGGGAGCTGTCGGCGTGTGCGGGTCTCTGGCGCCGCGACAGCCTCGACTGACGAAGACAGGGGCGCCCGCGACAGCCCCGCCTGACGAAGACAGGGGCGCCCGCGACAGCCTCGACTGACGAAGACAGGGGCACCCGCGACAGCCCCCGGGTGAAGCTGGTAAACTGTTCCAGCCGGGCCGCAGTAACCCCGGGCTCCAAATTTAGCCGCTCCGAGCGGCCTCGCGCCGAGAGGCGTTTCTGCGGCCTGGCGCCTCCCTTTTCGGCCTGATTCTGCAGGCAGAGGGAGTTCCGAGCAATCCATTCGGCTCGTCGTTCCGAATCATGGGTGTCAAGAGAAACCCCGTGTTCGACCGATTGAGGCACAGACCTGAGATGCTTAAACTTGTGACCCAACACATCGAACGTGGTGACACCGAACCAGAAGTGAGTCTCGACTCGCTCCTGCACAAGGTGGCAGCCGCAGACCAGCGGGCCTTTTCAGAACTCTACGACAGGGTCGCCCCTCGAGTTCTCGGTCTGATCAGGCGTCTTCTCATCGACTATGCACAGTCTGAAGAAGTGGCACAGGAGGTCTTCCTCGAAATCTGGAAGACCGCCAACCGCTTCGACACCAGCAGAGGCGCAGCAATGTCGTGGATCCTCACGATGGCGCACCGCCGGGCGGTCGACCGCGTGAGAGCGTCGCAGGCCGGCCACGATCGCGACACGAAGATCGGCATCAGGGATCTCGAGCGCGAGTACGACCAGACATCAGAGACCGTCGAGATACGCATCGAGCACGAAAGGGTGAAGAAGGCCATGGGTCAACTGACTGAGCTGCAACGCCAGGCCATTTCGCTCGCGTACTACGGCGGCTACAGCCACAGCGAGGTGGCAGAAATGCTTCACGTGCCGATCGGCACCGTGAAGACACGACTACGCGACGGAATGATCCGCCTGAGAGACGAGATGGGGGTCACATCATGACGAAAGAAGAGCAGTACCTCCAGTCGGGTGCCTACGCACTCGATGCGCTGACAGAAGCAGAGACGCGCGACTTCGAGCGGGCGATGGCCGACTCGCCCGAGCTGGCCACAGAGGCTGCCGAGCTGCGCGCCACGGCGTTGCTGCTGGCCCTGGCCGCCACCCCGGTCGAGCCGTCTGCCGACCTCAAGAGCCGCCTGATGGCCCAGATCGCGGTGACCCCGCAGACCGTGTCGTCCTCCGACGCCGGTCAGGCTCCGGATGCCCGGCAGCTGCCGCTCGTACCGGCCACCCCGACCGTGTCAGACACGGAGATCGCCGACGGTACCGAGGCGACACTCTCGTCGCGGCGGTACTCTGCGGCTGAGGAGAAGGCCCGCTCCCGCTGGTTCGCTCGCCCGGTCGGTGCTCTCGTGGCCGCTGCTGCGGCCATCGCGATCTTCGTCGGTGGCGGCGCGGTCGCCACCCAGTTCCTGCAGAGCAACACCGGTTCCTCGTCGTCGCAGGCCTCGGCCAGCGCGCTGGCCGAGATCTACGCGGCCTCCGACGTGAAGTCTTCCCACAGCACCGTCACCGGCGGGGGAGAGGCGACGGTGGTCTGGTCGGCCGAGCTCGGCAAGTCGGCCGTCGTCACCCAGGGCCTGCCCGCCCTGCCCGACGGCAAGACCTACGAGGCCTGGTACATCAACGGCACCACGGTCACTCCGGCGGGTACGTTCACGCCGGGCGGCGACACTACGACGTCGCACGTGCTCACCGGCTCGCTGCGGTCGGGCGATGTGGTCGGTGTGACGGTCGAACCGGCCGGCGGATCGCAGGCCCCGACGACGGCGCCCATCCTGACGGTCGCGTCGTAACAGACCGCAGACGCGCACAGGCGCGCACAGCACGCAGAAGCCCCGCCGATCATCCGAACGGCGGGGCTTCTTCGTTGTGCAGGGTGCCGGCAGCACCGGCGACCGGATGCTCGGGCCTAGCCGAAGCGACCGCTGACGTAGTCCTCGGTCTCCTTCATGGTGGGGCTGCCGAAGATGGTCGTCGTGTCGTTGTACTCGATGAGCTTGCCGGGCTTGCCGGTGCCGGCGATGTTGAAGAACGCGGTGCGGTCGGAGACCCGGCTCGCCTGCTGCATGTTGTGGGTCACGATGACGATCGTGTAGTCCTCTTTGAGCTCGGTGATGAGGTCTTCGATCGCGAGGGTGGAGATCGGGTCGAGGGCCGAGCAGGGCTCGTCCATCAGCAGCACATCGGGCGAGACGGTGATCGCGCGGGCGATGCAGAGACGCTGCTGCTGGCCGCCCGAGAGGCCGCCGCCGGGGAGGTTCAGGCGGTCCTTCACCTCGTTCCAGAGGTTCGCGCCGCGCAGGCCCTTCTCGACCAGGTCGTCGCCGTCGCCTTTCGAGAGGCGGCGGTTGTTCAGTTTCAGACCGGCCAGCACGTTGTCGCGGATCGACATCGTGGGGAACGGGTTCGCGCGCTGGAAGACCATGCCCACCTGCCGGCGCACCATCACGGGGTCGACGCCCTGGGCGTAGAGGTTGTTGCCGTCGATCAGCACCTCACCCTTCACATGCGCCCCGGGGATGACTTCGTGCATCCGGTTCAGGGTGCGCAGGAAGGTCGACTTGCCACAGCCCGACGGGCCGATGAAGGCGGTGACGGTGCGCGGCTCGATGGTGATCGAGACACCCTCCACCGCGAGAAAGTCGCTGTAGTAGACGTTGAGGTCGTTGACTTCGATTCGCTTAGACACGGGTTTCCTTTGGGGAGAGCTGTTCGGGAAGAAAGAGCGTGGGCCGTGGGCGCGCGGCTAGCGCGAGCCCTTGGGGGCGAAGATCTTCGCGACGATGCGCGCGATCAGGTTGAGGATGACCACCAGAATGACCAGGAGCAGCGCAGCGCCCCACGCCGAAGCGTTCGAGGCGGCGATGTCGGCACCCGGGAAGGCGTATCCGGTGTAGGCGAGCACGGGCAGGGTCTGCATGGGCCCGTCGAACGCATTCGAGTTGAAGTTGTCGGTGAAGCTCGCCGCGAGGAAGATCGGGGCCGTCTCGCCGATGACGCGGGCGATCGCCAGCATGATGCCGGTGATGAGACCCGCGATCGCCGTCGGCAGCACGATGCGCACGATGGTCGCAAACTTCGACACGCCGAGGGCGTAGGAGGCCTCGCGGAGGTCGCCCGGCACCAGCCGCAGCATCTCCTCGCAGGCCCGTACCACGGTGGGGATCATCAGCACCGACAGGGCGACGGCGGCAGAGAACCCACTGAACGCCTTCGGGCCGACGAGGATCGAGAAGAGCGAGAAGGCGAAGAGGCCGGCGACGATCGAGGGGATGCCCGTCATCACGTCGACCAGGAACGTCACCGTGCGCGCCAGCCACTGCTTCGGCAGGGCGTACTCAACGAGGTAGATCGAGGTGAAGAGGCCGATCGGAATGGAGATGAGCGCGGCGATGCCGGTGATGATCAGCGTTCCGACGATGGCCTGCAGGGCGCCGGGCGTCTGCTTGACCTCGAGCGTGTCGGGGTCGAAGGTCGACGCGCCGGTCTGCGTGATGAACGACCAGCTGAGTTCACTCGCCCCCTGGATGACCACGGTCGAGAGCGTCGAGACGAGGGGGATGAGCGCCAGCAGGAAGGCGACGGTCACCAGCCCGCGCACCAGCCGGTCGGTGGCCTTGCGGCGGTTCTCGACGACGAGGGAGAGGATGCCGAGGGCGACCAGGTAGACGACGGCCGTCAGCACGAGCCATCCGACGACGTTGAAGCCGATGAGCAGCAGGAGCAGGGCGCTGACGACAGCTGCGCCGACCAGAACGTAGAGTTCGGCGAAGCGGGGCAGCTGACCGGTGGTCAGCGAGTTGCCGACCGGCCCGGTCGGCTTCGTACGCTGGCTGAGGGCGGTCAATATCTCGCTCCTTCGATGTCTTCTTCAGGGGTGGGGCCTTCGTCGCCGGGCTTACCGGAGCGACTGGAACCGGCGACCACGTCGATGGCGGTCGCCGAAGCGAAGTCACCGGCGGGAATGCGGCTGAGAGGTCCCGGCGTGGAGGGCCCGGCGGGCTTCGACTTCTTCGACTTCCGCGGTTTGGCGTTGACGATCACGCGGGCGATGGAGTTCACCGCGAGCGAGATCACGAACAGCATCAGGCCGGTACCGATGAGAGCGTCGCGCTGGAGAGTGGTGGCGATCGGGAAGTTCAGGGCGATGTTCGCCGCGATGGTCTGCGAGTTCTGGCCCTCGGTGATCAGTTTCACCGAGACCAGGATCGCGGGCGAGATGATGAGCGCGATGGCCATCGTCTCGCCGAGCGCGCGGCCGAGGCCGAGCAGGGTGGCGCTGACGATTCCCGACTTGGCGTAGGGGAACACCGACATGCGGATCATCTCCCAGCGGGTCGCACCGAGGGCGAGGGCGGCCTCTTCGTGGAGCCGCGGTGTCTGCAGGAAGATCTCCCGGGAGATCGAGGTGATGATCGGGAGGATCATGACGGCCAGCACGAGGGCGCCGGCGAGGATGGTCGACCCGGTCGTGGTGACGGGGCCGCCGAAGATGGGGATCCAGCCGAGGTTCGCGCCCAGCCAGTCGGAGAGCGGGATGAGGAAGGGCCGGATCACGATGATGCCCCAGAGGCCGAAGACGATCGACGGCACGGCGGCCAGCAGATCGACGAGGTAGCCGAGAACGGAGGCCAGACGGCGCGGGGCGTAGTGCGAGATGAAGAGGGCGATGCCGATGCCGACCGGGGCGCCGAACAGCAGCGCGATCGCTGCCGACCAGAGCGTTCCCCAGATCAGCGGGCCGACATACGACCAGAAGTTCGGGAAGGCGGCGGTGGGGCCGGTGTTGAGCTGGTCGTTCGTCGACCAGTCGGCGGTGATCGCCGGGATGGCCGAGATGATCAGGAAGAGGGCGACGCCCGCCAGGATGATCATGATGAGCACGGCGGAGCCAGTGCTCAGGAAGCGGAAGATGAAGTCACCCGGGCGAACCCGGGTACCGCCCCGGGAGGCGTCCGCAGCATTCTGCGGGCCGCCTCCCGAGGCCGTGCCAGTGGTCGAACCGAGGGTGTCGGTCGAGCTCGGGGGAGCAGATTGAACTGAGATCTTGTCGCTCACAGTGTTCTTTCTCGAGAGTTCGTGACGGGTTCGGTTCGAACCGGTGATTCAGATTATTTGACGGTCTCGAGCGAGGCGAGGACCTTCGTCAGCATCTCGTCGGGGATCGGAGCCGAGCCGGCGTTCTTGGCGGCGACCTTCTGGCCGACGCTCGACGCGACGAAGCCGATGAACGACTTGGCCAGCTTGGCCTGGGCCGGGTCCTTGAACTGGCTGCAGACGATCTGGTACGAGACCAGCGGGATCGGGTACACGTCGGTGCCGGTCAGCTTCGAGTAGTCGAACTTCTGCGACAGGTCGCCGGTTCCGGTCGGAACGGTGGTGGCTGCTGCAGCGAACGCGGCGGTGGCCGCATCCTGGCTGAACTCGACCTTGTTGATCGTCGCTGCGGTTGCGTCACCGATCGCGCTGTGGTCGGCGTAGCCGATGGTTCCGCTACCCGCGCCGACCGCCTGCACGACGCCGGAGCCGCCCTTCTGCGACGAGACATTGCCCGTGATGGGCCACGCGTTGCTGGCCGGGTTGGTCCAGATCGACGGGGCCGCGGCGCTGAGGAAGTTGGTGAAGTTCTGCGTGGTTCCGGAGCCGTCTGAGCGAGCGACGGTCGTGATCGCCGTGCTGGGCAGGGTCACACCGGGGTTGTCCGCGGCGATGGCCGGGTCGTTCCAGGTGGTGATCGCCAGCGAGAAGATCTTCGCGAGGGTGTCGGTCGACAGGTTCAGGTTGGTCACGCCGTCGAGCTTGTAGATGATGGCGACGCCGTCGAGGTACACGGGGAGGTTCAGGCCGCCGCCGGTGCCGCAGATGGCCTGGGCCGAGGTCTGCTGGTCGGCCTTGAGGGGCGCGTCGCTGCCGGCGAAGTCGTAGCTTCCGGCGAGCCAGTTGGTGACGCCACCGCCCGAGCCCTGCGACTTGTCGTAGTTCACGGTGACGCCCTTGACCTGGGCGTTGTAGGCGGTGATCCATGCGGTCTCGGCGTTGGCCTGGGCGCTGGAGCCGCCGGCCGTGATGGTGCCGGTCAGGCTCGCGTCGAGCGGAGCCGAGGTGGCAGCCGCGCTCGCGGTGCCGGTCGAAGCAGTGGTGCTCGCGGTTCCGGTGCTGCTCGACGAGCAGGCGGAGAGTGCGAGGGCGGCCGTGAGGAAGACGGCTCCTGTCGCAGCCACGTTCTTGAACTTCACTGTGTCCCTTTCAATTGGGGGGTAGTCCGACAGCGCCGCGGAGATGTTCGGGTGCAGGCGCTGATGGGGCCGGTGCAGGCCCTAAGCGAAAGTACGCGGTGGTCGTGACGAGAATGCCCCCGTCAGGTGAACGCAGGGTGAACAGCGTGTGGAGCGAGCGCGTCGGAGCGCTGATTCGGCGGGTACCGGTCGCAGGGCGCCGAGCGCCGAGCGCCGGCGCTAGACCTGCGGAACGTGCGTCTCGATCGCGATGATCCCGGAGCCCGGCTGGTCGAGCGAGAGGTGGAGCACCGAGAACCCGCCGACCGGGAGGTCGCCGGCGCGGGTGAGGGAGGCCTGGCGCGTTCCGCCGGCCGCCAGCCCGATCTCGCGCACGATCTCGGGCAGCACGGGGCCGTGGGCGCAGAGGATGGCGCTGCGGAGCTTGCGCACCCGCTTCGACACCACGCGCCTCACATCACTGGTGCCGTCTTCGAAGGCATCCTGGCTGATCAGGGGTGTCGGGCGCACGCGGATCTCGGTCGCCTCCGAGAAGGGGGCGACCGTCTCGCGGCAGCGCCGGGCGTCGCTGGTCACGATCACGTCGGGCCCGAACGCGCGGAGGGTGGGCACGATCACATTGGCCTCTGTACGCCCACGATGCGTGAGCGGCCGCTCGGCATCCGGCCCGTCGAATTCGCTGCCGGGGATCGTCTTCGCGTGCCGCAGGGCGATGAGCGCGAAGGTGCGGGCGACGCCCTGGTCGACGAGCAGCTGGAACCGCTCGAGCACCTCGACATCGCGTTCGTACGTCAGAACCTTCTTCGCCTTGCGGAGCGAGAGCCATTCGAGGGAGTCGACCTCATCGTTCGGAACGAAGGCCTCCCCGATGTGCGCCGCACCGTGCACCTCGGCGGCCCAGTAGTACACCACCTTGTCGCGGTTGTTCGGCATCGTGTAGCTCGTCACACCCAACGGCACACCGAGGTCGACGGCGAGGCCGGTCTCTTCGAGCACCTCGCGCACGGCGGTCTCGGGCAGCGTCTCGCCCGCTTCGACCTTGCCCTTCGGCAGCGAGACATCGTTCCGCAGCGGGCGGTGGATGACCAGCACCCGCACCTTGTCGCCGTCGAGGCGCCAGCACACGGCACCGGCAGCGTAGACGGTCACCTCAGTGTTCCCGGTCGCTTGCGCCGTGAGGTGAGGTACATGAGGCGATCCTGCAGGTCGATCAGCTTCTCGCCGTCGTCGTTCACGGTGTGCCTGGTCCACTCGCCGTCGCCGTCGAGCCACCACGACGTGACGGTGTCGCTCATCGCCAGCTCGAACAGCGCGCCGATCTCCTTGAGATGACCCGGCGCGACGAGGCGCACCAGCGCTTCGACACGACGGTCGAGGTTGCGGTGCATCATGTCGCTCGACCCGATGAACACCTGCGGATCGCCGTTGTTCTCGAACGAGAAGATGCGCGAGTGTTCGAGATAGCGGCCGAGGATCGACCGCACCCGGATGTTCTCGCTGAGCCCCTCGACGCCCGGCTTGATCGCACAGATGCCACGCACCCAGATGTCGATCGGCACGCCCGCCTGGCTCGCCCGGTAGAGGCCGTCGATGATCGCCTCGTCGACGATCGAGTTCAGCTTGATCTTGATGCCGGAGGGCAGGCCGTTCTGGGCGTTCGTCGCCTCCTGCGCGATGCGCTTCAGCAGCCCCTTGCGCAGGTGCAGCGGAGCCACCAGCAGGCGCTTGAACTTCTTCTCGATCGCGTAGCCGCTCAGCTCGTTGAAGAGTCGCGTCAGGTCTTTGCCGACCTGGTCGTCGGCGGTGAACAGGCCGAAGTCCTCGTAGATGCGGGAGGTCTTCGGGTTGTAGTTGCCGGTGCCGATGTGGCTGTAGTGCCGCAGCTTGCCCTTCTCGCGGCGCACCACGAGAGCGAGCTTGCAGTGCGTCTTCAGGCCGACCAGGCCGTAGACGACGTGCACGCCGGCCTTCTCGAGCTTGCGGGCCCACGAGATGTTGTTCTGCTCGTCGAACCGCGCCTTGATCTCGACCAGGGCCAGCACCTGCTTGCCGGCCTCCGCCGCGTCGATGAGCGCTTCGACGATGGGGCTGTCACCCGAGGTGCGGTAGAGCGTCTGCTTGATGGCCAGCACGTCGGGGTCGGCCGCGGCCTGCTCGAGGAACGCCTGAACGCTGGTCGCGAACGACTCGTACGGGTGGTGCACCAGAATGTCCTGGCGGGCGATCGCCTTGAAGATGTCGGGCCGGGCGTTCGGCTCGGGCGGCAGCAGGTACACGTTCGTCGTCGGAACGTGCTTGGGGTACTTGAGGTCGGGCCGGTCCACCTTGCCGAGCTCGAAGAGACCGCCGAGGTCGAGCGGGCCGGGGATGCGGTACACCTCCTGCTCGGTCACGTCGAGCTCGCGCACGATCAGACCGAGGGTCACATCATCCATCTCCTCCGTGATCTCGAGGCGGATGGGCGGACCGAACTTGCGCCGCAGCAGCTCCTTCTCGAGCGCCTGGATGAGGTTCTCGGTCTCGTCTTCCTCGATCTCGACGTCTTCGTTGCGGGTGACGCGGAACACGTGGTGCTCGAGCACCTCCATGCCGGGAAAGAGGTGGCCGAGGTGGTTGGCCATCAGGTTCTCGAGGCTGATGAAGCGCACGTCGCCGGTGCGCTCCTTCGGGTCGACGCGCACGAACCGCGGCAGAACCTGCGGCACCTTGAGGCGGGCGAACTCCTGCCGGTCGCTCTTCGGGTTGCGCACGCGCACAGAGAGGTTCAGCGAGAGCCCCGAGATGTAGGGGAACGGATGCGCGGGGTCGACCGCGAGCGGCATCAGAACCGGGAAGATCTCGTCGCTGAAGACCTCGGTGAGACGGTCGCGGTCGGACTGGTCGAGGCTCTGCCAGTCGACGATGTGGATGCCCGCCTCATCGAGAGCGGGCTTGACCAGGTTCTGGTACGCCGCGGCGTGCCGGGCCTGCAGCTCGTGCACCGCCACGGAGATGTCGTCGAGAACATCCTGCGGCCCGCGCCCGATGTTCGTCGGAACCGCCAGCCCGGTGACGATGCGGCGCTTCAGGCCGGCCACGCGCACCATGAAGAACTCGTCGAGGTTCGAGGCGAAGATCGCGAGGAAGTTCGCACGCTCGATCACCGGCAACGAAGGGTCTTCGGCCAGCTCCAGCACCCGGCGGTTGAACGCCAGCCAGCTGAGCTCGCGGTCGAGATAGCGGCCTTCGGGGAGCGCAGGGTCGTTGGGGTCTTCGATCAGCTCGAAATCGTCGTCGAGGTAATCCGCGCCCACGCCCGCGTCGAGAGTGATGTTGTCGCCGTCCATTCCCTCATCATGTCACTCACGGGCCGAGCGCGAGAGTAAACGGGAGGTGAACGAGACGGTGGGTGGATGCCCGGGTCAGGACTTCTTCGCGTACTGCACGTCGACGGTGTGGTCCGTGAACCCGAGGCTGCGGTAGAGGGGAACGGCGGGGCCGTTGTCCTCCTCGACGTAGAGGGCGGCCGTCGTGCATCCGCGCTCCTTCAGCCGGTTCAGCCCGCGTACCATCAGGGCGCGACCGAGGCCCTGGCCGGAGTGGGCGCTGTCGACACCGATCACGTAGATCTCGCCGATGCGGCTCCCGTCAGCCTCCGGCTGCTCGACCTTCAGCCAGTTGTAGCCGATCATGGCGCCGTCGTCGCCGCGGGCGACCAGGAAGTCGTCGGGGTCGAACCAGGGTTCGGCCATCCGGGCGTGCAGGTCGCTCTCTGTCAGCTTGCCCTGCTCCGGATGCCCGGCGAACACCCGTGCGTTCAGGGCGACCCAGGCGGCATCGTCGAGGCCGGGTCTGAAGGTGCTGATCGAGACGCCGGTCGTGGATGCCGTGGCCTTCGCGTCGGCGCCGACCTCGGCGTCGACCTCGCCGCCGAGCGGCATGCGCAGCTGCAGCAGCCGCCGCACCGGCTCGAAGCCGTGCCGCGCGGCGAGCCGCCGGGCCGCCGGATGGTCGCCGTGCGCCCACGCGAGGGTGGGGGCGGGCAGCGCTCCGACGAACGGCTCGAGCACACGCACCAGCAGCGGGCCGGTACGTGAGGTGAGCACGTGGTCGGCCAGCTGTTCGCCGAGACCGCGGCGCCGGGCATCCGGAGCCACGACCAGCTCGAGAGTGTCGTCGGCAACCGCTGCGGCGGCCACGAGACGGTCACCCTCGAAGCCGAGCACGACGTGGTTGGTGCCTGCCCGTGTCTCGAGGCGGGTCTGGTCGTTGAAGGCCGGCTGGCCGTCGGTGTGTTCGGCGGCGGCCAGCAGAGCATCGAGCGCGGCCAGCGGGGCCGCGCCGGGGCTAAGCGTTTCGAGCCTGAGCGAGGCGCTCATTCTCGTCTTCGAAGAAGTTGAAGCGGTAGCCGACGTTCCGCACGGTGCCGATCAGCGATTCGAGGTCGCCGAGCTTCGCGCGCAGGCGCCGCACGTGAACGTCGACCGTTCGGGTGCCGCCGAAGTAGTCGTAACCCCACACTTCGCTCAGCAACTGCTCGCGGGTGAAGACGCGGGAGGGGTTCAGGGCGAAGAAGCGCAGCAGCTCGAACTCCTTGAACGTGAGGTCGAGCGGGCGGCCGTGCACGCGAGCCGAGTAGCTGGCCTCGTCGATCACGACGCCGGAGGCCTGGATCTTCGACGACGACTGCTCCTGCACCTGGCGGCCGATGGCGAGGCGGATGCGGGTGTCGACCTCGGCGGGGCCCGCCGATTCGAGCAGCACGTCGGCCGCTCCCCATTCCGCGCTGACGGCCGTGAGGCCGCCCTCGGTGAGGATCAGCACGATCGGCACCCCGATGCCCGTCGTCTTCAGGATCTTGCAGAGCGAACGGGCGCTGGCCAGGTCGCGGCGGGCGTCGATGAATATCAGGTCGCAGTTCGGGGTATTGACCAGTTGAGCGGCCTCGGCGGGAATCTGCCGGGTGCGATGGCTCAGAAGGGAGAGGGCAGGCAGCACCTCTTTGTCGACCGCAGAGGTCAGGATCAACAACTGCGCCACAGAGATCCTCCAGATAATGCCTAGACGCAATACTAGCGGTTTGACTCTCGGGCCCGCGGCATCGGGCAGAATGGTCGAATGACCCTCCTCGCCCGAAGCGCAGCCCCCGTCTGGCTGCTCGCGCTCGCCGGGGCGATCCTCACCGGGGTCTTCGCTGCGCCGGCCGACTACCTCGTGCTGCTGGCCGTCATCCTGGGCGGGGTCGTCATCCTCACATTCGTCGTGCAGCTCGCGCTCTCGCGGCCCGAGGGCTTCGTCGACCGGTGCTCGGCGAGCATCGCCGGTTCTGTCGTGATTCTCGCCGCGGCGACCCTCGTATTGCAGTTGAGCCAATAGAATTGGGGCATGAACTATGTGCCCCTTGAAATCTTCTACCTCGGCCTGCTCGGGCTGGCGGGGATCGGCATCGCCTTCACCTCGATCGTCGTCATCCTGAGGCTCTTCCGCGGCCAGCGCTGACCCGAGACCGACCATGATCGAGATCCCCACCGGCCTGCCCGCCGAGATCGTTCCCCTGTCGTGGTTGATCGGGGTCTGGGAGGGCACCGGCGTCATCGACTACGCGATCGGCGACGAGAAGGTCAGCTACGAGTTCGGCCAGCGGGTCAGCTTCAGCAACGACGGCCTGCCGTACCTGAACTACAGCTCCTACGCGTGGCTGCTCGATGAGAAGTCGACTCCGCTGGTCACCGAGATGGGGTACTGGCGCCTCTCCCGGCCCGCCGTCGAGGGTGACCCCGGGCCCGGGATGCTGCCGGGCGCCGACCCGCGACCCTATGCCACGACCGAGGCGGTCGAGGGCCTCCGCAACGCCGACGACGGCTTCGACATCGAGGTCTCGCTGCTGCACCCCGGCGGGGTCGACGAGCTCTACATCGGCCAGGTCAAGGCCGCGCGCATCGACCTCGCGACCGACGCCGTGATGCGCTCGCACTCTGCGAAGGAGTACTCGGCCGCCACCCGCATCTACGGCCTCGTCGGCGGCCACCTGCTCTGGGCGTGGGACATCGCCGCCCTCGGCCAAGACCTCCGCACCCACGCCTCCGCGCGACTCGCGAAAACCGACTGAAAGCCCCGATGACCCCAGAAGGCCCGACCCTCGAAAGCTCGACCCCAGAAGGCCCGACCCCGGAAGGCCCGACCCTCGGCCGCTCGCCGTTCCTCGCCCTGCCGGGTGCGGTCGAAGCATCCGGAGCCGATGTCGGCGTCGCCGCGCACTACGGCAACCCGCTCCGCGAGCAGCGGATGCTGGCGGCCGGCGCGCTCGTCGACCTCTCGCAGCGCGGGGTGATCTCGGTGACCGGGCCCGACCGGCTGAGCTGGCTCGACTCGGTCACCAGCCAGGCGCTCAAGCGGCTCTCCCCGGGGGAGTCGGCCGAGACGCTGCTGCTCGACCCGGCCGGCCGCGTGGAGCACGCGATCCGCGTCTTCGACGACGGCGTCACGGCGTGGCTGCTGGTGGATGCGCCCGAGGCGGCGTCGCTGGTCGCCTGGCTCGAGCGCATGCGCTTCATGCTGAGGGTCGAGATCGCCGACCGCACCGCCGAGTTCGCGACGGTGGGGTGGATGTCGGAGTCTCTCGCTGTCGCCGATATCACGCCCTCTGCTGCGGTCGACGCCTTCGTCGCCGCGCCGAACGATGTGCCGCTGACCTGGATCGACCCGTGGACGGAGGTCGCCACCGGCGGCCACCAGTACGCCGACGTCGACGAGCATCCGGCGGCCGAGTTCCCGTGGCGCGAGTCGCTCGTGCCCCGCGCCACTCGCCCCGCGCTCGCCGACGCCGCCCGTCGCGGTGAGGTCGAGGTCGCCGGTGTGCTCGCGTTCGAGGCGCTCCGCATCGCGGCCTGGCGCCCCCGGTTCACCACCGAGGCCGACGAGAAGCTCCTGCCGCACGAGGTCGACTGGATCCGTTCGGCCGTGCACCTGAACAAGGGCTGCTACCGCGGCCAGGAGACGGTCGCCAAGGTGCACAACCTCGGCCACCCCCCGCGCCGCCTCGTCATGCTGCACCTCGACGGCTCCGACGCCGTGCTCCCCGCCCCCGGCGATCCCGTGATGCTGGAGGCTGACCCTGAAGCGGCCGTCGGCCACATCACCGCCAGCGCCCTGCACTACGAGCTCGGCCCCATCGCCCTCGCCCTCGTGCGCCGCTCCACCCCCACCGACGCCACCCTCGCCGCCGCCAGCGAAGGGATCGTCGTGCCCGCCGCCCAGGAGGTCATCGTGCCCCCCGAGGCCGGCGCCGCCGCCGGCCGCATCCCGCGCCTGCCCCGCCTCGGCGCCGTGCGCCGCTGACCCCGCACACGCAGACCCCGCAGACCCCGAGCGTGGGCGGCATCTCGAAGCACTGGCGGGCCCGCGCCCGGCTGTTCGCGCGGGCGGGGGCGGCGCGGTCGGCGGGGTCGGCGCTGCCGATCGTGCAGCTGGTGATCGCGGTGGTGGCCTCGTACGCGATCGCGTACTACCTGTTCGGGCACCTCACGCCCGTCACCGCCGCCACGGTGACCTTGTCGAGCCTCGGCTTCGTGCGGGATGCCCGGCCGCTGAGGGTGCTCGAGACCGCCATCGGGGTGACGCTCGGCATCACGCTCAGCGAGGTGATCCTGCTGGTCGCGGGGCAGGGGCTCTGGCAGCTGGCGCTCGCGGTGGTCATCACCCTGTTCGCGGCGCGTTTCTTCTCGCCCGCACCGGGGTTCGCGATCGTGGCGGCCTCGCAGTCGGCGCTGGTCGCCATCCTCCCGGTCGCCGCCAGCGGGCCCTTCACCCGAACGGTCGACGGGGTGGTCGGGGGAGTGGTCGCGCTTCTGCTGACGGCGCTGGTTCCGCGGGATGCCCGGCGGGTCGCCCACGCAGACGCCAAACGTGTGCTCTCGACGTTCACCCGCATCGTGGAGGGGTTGGTGGCAGAGCTCCGCCGCGGCGACGAGAGCGACATCGGCCGGGTGCTGCTGGAGGCCCGGTCGACGCAGCCGCTGATGGACCAGTGGCGCGGCTCGCTCGACTCGGCGATCGGCATCGCGAAGATCTCGCCGTTCCTGCGGCGCGGCCTGCCCGAGCTCGCCCGGCAGAACGTGATGCTCGGCGGGGTCGATCTCGCGCTCCGCGACCTGCGCGTGGTGACGCGCCGGCTGGGCGTGGTGATGCGCGACGGCCGTCCGCGCCATGAGCTCGCCGACCTGCTGAGCGCGCTGGCCGGCGCCGTCAGGCTGCTGGAGCAGAGCCTCGACGACCCCGCCGCGCGCCCCCTCGTGCGCCAGAACCTCATCCTCGTGGCCGTGAAGCTCCGCCCCGAGCTGCTGTTCCCCGACTCCGCGGTCGTCGAGGGCTCGGTCGTGATGGAGCTCCGCCCCCTGGTGATGGATCTGCTCACGGCCACGGGCCTGACCCCCGACAAGGCCCGCGCCGCCCTTCCCACCCTCTGACCGCGGGGCGCTCGGAGCGAGGGGACCCATATCGTCGGTGGGTCGCCCGGGTGGCACGATCTGCGTCCCCTCGCGCTGCGGGGTGGCGCGGGGCAGGGTCGCGGGAGATGGGGGCTGCGGAGGTGGCTGGCGCGGGTGCGCGGGCGTGGGTGCGGAGGCGCGGGCAGAGGTGGCGGAGCCGCTCAGGCGGGCCAGGCGAAGCCGCGGGGGGCGACAGCGGCCCACGGCAGCGTCAGCTCGCCGAGGCGCCAGCGGGCGGCCGGGCCGAGCACGGGCCAGCCCTCCGCCGCCAGTGCCCCGACCGCCGCCACCCAGCGCTGCCGGGGCCCGTACACCGAAAGGGGTGCGTTGTGCTGCCAGGCGCGGTCGAGGGCGACCAGCAGGGAATGGATGCTCTCACCCTCCACATTCCGGTGGATCAACACCTTCGGCAGCCGTTCGGCCACGATCGACGGGCGATCCAGTTCCGCGAGCCGCAGGGAGAGCGTGAACGACGTGGGACCCGAGGCACCGAGCGCCACCCAGCTCGACACCCGCCCGATCTCGTCGCAGGTGCCCTCGACGAGGGTTCCACCGGCATCCAGTCGCGAGATCATGCGCTGCCACGCCGCCGGTACCTCGCCCTCGTCGTACTGCCGCAGCACGTTGAACGCTCGGATGACCGTAGCCCCTCGCCCACCGGGAAGCGGCGTCTCGAACCCGCCGAGCGCGAACGACACCCGCGCCTCTGCCGCGAAGCCCCAGCCGGAGGTGCCGGCGCGCACGGCGGCCAGCTGCGCCCGCGCCGTGGACACGCGCTCGGGCGAGATCTCGAGGCCGACCACCTCGACATCGGGCCGCACCCGTGCGAGCCGCTGCTGCAGTTCGAAGGCCGTGACCCCGCTCGCCCCGTAGCCCAGGTCGACGACGAGCGGCTGCGCGGCCTGCCGCAGCGCGGGCAGCGACGCGATCCAGCGGTCGACCCGGCGCAGGCGGTTCGTGTTCGTGGTTCCGCGCGTGATGGAGCCGATGGGCATGGTTCTAGACTAATTCCATGACTGAGCCCTACACCTTGATCCTGCTGCGCCACGGCAACAGCGAGTGGAACCAGAAGAACCTGTTCACCGGCTGGGTCGACGTGGGGCTGAGCGAGCAGGGCGTCGGCGAGGCCAAGCGCGCCGGCGAGCTGCTGGCCGAGTCGGGGCTCACGCCCGACGTGCTCTACACGTCGCGGCTGGTGCGCGCGATCGAGACGGCGAACTACGCGCTGACCGTCGCCGGCCGCCTCTGGATCGATGTGAAGCGCTCGTGGCGCCTCAACGAGCGCCACTACGGGGCGCTGCAGGGCAAGGACAAGGCGCAGACCCTCGCCGAGTACGGCCCCGAACAGTTCCAGACCTGGCGCCGCTCGTACGACGTGCCGCCGCCCCCCATCGCCGACGACGACGAGTTCTCGCAGCTCGGCGACCCTCGGTATGCCGACCTCGGTGACGACATCCCGCGCACCGAGTGCCTGAAAGACGTCGTCGACCGGATGCTGCCCTACTGGTTCAGTGACATCACCGTCGACCTCGCGGCGGGCAAGACCGTACTGGTGACGGCGCACGGCAACTCGCTGCGTGCTCTGGTGAAGCACCTCGACGGCATCAGCGACGACGACATCGCCGAGCTCAACATCCCCACGGGCATCCCGCTCGTCTACCGTCTCGACGAGAGCTTCGCGCCCGTCGAGCCCGCGGTGTACCTCGACCCGGAGGCCGCGGCCGCCGGCGCTGCCGCAGTCGCCAACCAAGGCAAGAAATAGGGATACGCCACCCGACGCAGACATGACGAAGCCCCGGTGCCGAAAGGCCCGGGGCTTCGTCGATTCCGTTCAGGATGCTCTAGCGAACGCCCGAGCCGGTCCATTCGCCGGTCGCGAGGTACTTGACCTTCTTGGCGATGCTGACCGCGTGGTCGGCGAAGCGCTCGTGGTAGCGCGACGCCAGCGTCACGTCGACGGTGTTGACCGAGGTGCCGGCCCAGCTCTCGCTCAGCACGGCCTCGAAGACGCTGAGGTGCAGCTCGTCGATGCGGTCGTCGCTGTCGCGGATGTCGTCGGCCAGAGCGAGGTCTTCGGTCTCGATCAGGCGGCTGAGCATCTCAGCGACCTTCACGTCGAGGGCGCCCATCTCGCTGAACACGTCGAGCAGGCTGTCTTTGGCGACCTTGTCGGGGTAGCGGTACCGGGCCAGCTGGGCGATGTGCTCGGCGATGTCGCCCATCCGCTCGAGCGAGGCGCTCATGCGGAGCGCGCTCACGACGATGCGCAGGTCGCGGGCCACCGGCTGCTGCAGCGCCATGATGCTGATCGCGAGTTCGTCGAGGTCGGAGGCGAGGGCGTCGATCTTCGGGTCTTCGGCGATGACCTGCTCGGCCAGCGACACGTTCGACTCGTTGAAGGCCGTGGTGGCGTTCGTGATGGCGACGACGACGAGGCGGCTGATCTCGACCAGGCGCTCCTGCACCTCTCGCAGTTCCTGCTGGAAAACCTCGCGCATGTGTTCGAACCTTTCTGCGGTGCTTCGCTGGTGATCTGGCGCGGTCGCACCGAACAGTGCCGGGCGTGCTCCACCGAGGGAGCGCAGGGCCGACAACGCCATCCTGCCCAGCGGAGGTTAACAGGAGGTGCCGATCGGTTGAACTTCGTGCGACCTGCTGCCCCCGTGGAGGCATCGGAGGATTCGGCTCCCACCGGAGTCATTAGTGTAGTCGCTATGGATTCAGGCTTGTTGGTGCTGCTCTCTGTGGCACTCGGCCTCACCGTGGGCTCGGGCTTCGTGTTCGTTCTGTTCGCCGCCGCGCGCCGCGGAGACCACGCCGCCACCATCATCGATCCGTCGGTTCCCGACGGTGTCGACCAGGTCATCGACGCCATCGATTCCGCCGGCGTGGTGCTCGACGCGTCGAACAACGTGGTGAAGGTGTCACCGGCTGCGCTGGCGTTCGGCCTCGTGTGGAACCACGGCCTGGTGCATCCGGAACTCGTGAGCATGGTCGACTCCGTGCGGCGCACCGGCGAACCGGTCAGCCGCGACCTGAGTCTCGCGCGTGGCCCGTTCGGCGAGGCGACCATCCACCTCTCTGTGCGGGTGGCGCGGCTCGGCAGCCGCTACCTCCTTCTGCTGGCGGATGATCGCACCGAGGCGCACCGCCTCGAAGAGGTGCGGCGGGACTTCATCGCGAACATCAGCCATGAGCTGAAGACGCCGATCGGCGCGATCTCGCTGCTGGCCGAAGCCCTCGAACCCGCAGCCGACGACCCGGAGCAGGTTCGCCGCTTCGCGAAGCGCATGGAGACCGAGGCGCAGCGCCTCGGTCGCATCACCCGCGAGATCATCGAACTCTCCCGGCTGCAGGCGGCAGATGTGCTGACCGGCGCCGAGTTGATCGACGTCGACGATGTCGTGGCGAGCGCCGTCGACCAGAACCACGTGCAGCTCGACACGCACAACGTGACCCTCGTCAGCGGCGGCGAACGCGGTACGCAGGTCTACGGCGACGAGAACCTGCTCGTTCTGGCCTTGCACAACCTGATCGCGAACGCCGTGCAGTACTCCCAGCCGGGCACCCGTGTCGGCGTGGGCGTGCGGCTCGCCGACGGCGTCGTCGAGATCGCGGTGACCGACCAGGGCATCGGCATCCCCGAGGAGGACCTCGGGCGGGTGTTCGAGCGGTTCTTCCGCGTCGACCAGGCCCGCTCGCGCAACACCGGCGGCACGGGGCTCGGCCTCAGCATCGTCAAGCACGTCATCGAGAACCACGGCGGCGACATCCGCGTCTGGTCGCAACCCGCACTCGGGTCGACCTTCACCATCCGGCTGCCGGCGGCTTCGCATGCCGCGGCGGCCCCGTTAGGAGAACACCGGTGATTCAGATCCTTCTGGTCGAAGACGAGATCGCGCTCAGCGAGCCGCTCGCCTATCTGCTGCAGCGGGAGGGGTACGCCGTCACCACGGCGGCCGACGGCCCCTCGGCCATTGCCGAGTTCAACCGCGGCGGCGTCGACCTCGTTCTGCTCGACCTGATGATCCCGGGCATCCCGGGAACGGAGGTGTGCCGGGAGATCCGCACGCGCTCGCAGGTGCCGATCATCATGCTGACCGCCAAAGACAGCGAGATCGACATCGTCGTGGGGCTCGAGCTCGGCGCCGACGACTATGTCACCAAGCCGTACTCGTCGCGCGAACTGCTGGCGCGCATCCGCGCGGTCATGCGTCGTCGCACCGAGAACGACGAGCTGGCCGAGCCGGTGCTCGAGGCGGGCCCGGTGCGCATGGATGTCGAGCGCCACACGGTTGCGGTGAACGGCCGCGACACACCGATGCCGCTCAAGGAGTTCGAGCTGCTCGAGATGCTGCTGCGGAACGCCGGGCGCGTGCTGACCCGCGGCCAGCTGATCGACCGGGTGTGGGGGTCGGACTACTTCGGCGACACCAAGACGCTCGACGTGCACATCAAGCGCATCCGGTCGAAGATCGAGACGGCGCCGAGCGAGCCGGTGCTGCTCGTGACGGTGCGGGGGCTCGGCTACCGCTTCGAGGCGTAGCCGCCGGGCGTCAGCCCGCGCGTCAGCCCGCGGGCGAGGGCGACGGTGTCGGCCCGAGGGTCGCCTCCGACGACGGGGTGGGCTCCGGCGTGATCGGCACCTCGGGCGCGAGGGTCGACGTCGACGTGGGAACCGGCACCGGCGTGGCCGACTCCGTGGGCTCGAGGCCCTCGAACTGCTGCCAGTCGCTCGAGAGCACCGGCACCATCAGCTTGGTGCCGGTCTCTGAGCCGTACTGGAAGAACACCGGGAAGAGCTGGCCGACGGTCAGGTCGACGTCGTCGAGCTGGATGCGATCGCTCGTCTCGCCGCCCACGGTCAGGGTGCTGCGTGCGCCGACGAGGGCCACGGCATCCACACTCTTGCCCGCACTGTTCTCGTACTGCACGACGACCTGGTGGTCTTCGTCGCCGAGGTTGACCAGCGACGCGATGAGGCTCGCCGACGTGCCGTCTTCGCCGCTGATGAGGGTGGCGTTGCGGATCGCGAGGTCGGGCGAGACGTTGCCGTCGACGCCGTCGGTGACCTGCCCGATGGTGGTCGTGGCCTGGGGGGTGATGAACGCACAACCCGTCGCACTGACACCGACCAGTGCAGCGACGAGAATGGATGCCGCGTACCGTGTTCTCACAAAACCCTCCAGAGGTGCTCGTCTGCCGTCTTCTGAGAGTGCTCCTCAGGCGGTAAACCCTTGCGAGTTTAGCCTATCCGCTGCGGTTCACCGTGTGCAGCGCCCACTGCCCCGCCCGGCCACCGGGCGGGGCCCTGTGATAAAATCGAGGGTCTGGAAAGGACGGGTTCCATGCTCTTTGAGGTCGGCGAAACGGTTGTCTACCCCCACCACGGCGCGGCGACGATCACCGAAGTGACGACCCGCATCATCAAGGGTGAGGAGCGGGTCTACCTGACCCTGCAGGTGAACCAGGGCGACCTGGTCATCAAGGTGCCCGCGCAGAACGTCGAGCTCGTCGGCGTTCGGGATGTCATCGGCCACGACGGCGTCGACCGCGTGTTCGAGGTGCTGCGAACGCCCTTCACCGAAGAGCCGACCAACTGGTCCCGGCGGTTCAAGGCCAACGGCGAGAAGCTCGCCTCGGGCGACGTCATCAAGGTGAGCGAGGTCGTGCGCGACCTCTGGCGCCGCGACCAGGACAAGGGGCTCTCAGCGGGGGAGAAGAGCATGCTCGCGAAGGCCCGGCAGATTCTCGTCTCCGAGCTCGCGCTAGCCGAGAAGACCGACGAGGAGAAGGCGTCGCTGCTGCTCGACGAGGTTCTCGCCTCCTAGCCGTTCCGCGAGTGCGGCGCCGACCCCCTGGCGGGGCGCCTCGCCCCGCCGCCTAGGCTGGGGGCGTGAACACGTTCGAACCCTCCGGCACCGTCGCAGTCATCGTGGTCGCCGCGGGCAGCGGAACGCGACTCGGCCACGGCCAGGCGAAGGCGTTCGTCTCGCTCAGCGGCCGCACCATCCTCTCCCGCTCGCTCGACCCGATCCTGGCGCTCGCCGACGAGACGCAGATCGTGATCGTCGCCCCCGCCGACCGGCTGCAGGAGGCCGAACGGATCGGTGCGGATGCGCTGGGCCGGGCATCCGGGTACCTCACCGTCGTCACCGGCGGCGCGACCCGCCAGGAGTCCGTCGCTCGGGGGCTTGCGGCCCTCGACGCCCGCGTCGAGACCGTTCTGGTGCACGATGCAGCACGTGCGCTCACGCCCGTCGGGCAGTTCGAGGCCATCATCGAGGCCGTTCGCGGGTCGGGCCGCGGCGCCATTCCCGGCCTGCCGGTGAGCGACACCATCAAGCGCACCGACGTGCAGGGCCTCGCGCTCGAGACCGTCGACCGTTCGCAGCTCTCGGCGGTGCAGACGCCGCAGGGGTTCCCCCGCGAGCAGCTCGAAGAGGCCTACGCCTCGGCCGGCGACGACTTCACCGACGACGCGGCGCTCGTCGCCGAGACGGGCTTTCCCGTCACGATCATCCACGGCGACCCACTGGCCTTCAAGATCACGACCCCGTGGGACCTGCGGCGGGCCGAGCAGGTGCTGCAGCCGGCTCCCGGCCTGGCGCTGCCCCGCACGGGCGTCGGCGTCGACTCGCACGCGTTCGCCCCGGCCGAAAACCAGCAGCCGCTGTGGCTCGCCGGGTTGTTCTGGCCGGGTGAGAACGGCCTGTCGGGGCACAGCGACGGCGACGCGGTCGCGCACGCGATCTGCGACGCCCTGCTCTCTGCCGCCGGCCTCGGTGACATCGGCGGCACCTTCGGCACCGCAGACCCGCGATTCGACGGCGCGCGCGGCGAAGTGTTCCTCACCGAGACGCTCCGGATGCTCGGGGCTGCGGGCCTGCGGGTGGGCAACGTCGCCGTGCAGCTGATCGGCAACCGCCCACGGTTCGCCGCCCGGCGGGTCGAAGCCGAGACGGTTCTGTCGGGCATCCTGGCCGCCCCTGTCAGCCTCTCGGCCACCACGACCGACGGCCTCGGCTTCACCGGACGGAGCGAAGGAGTGGTCGCGATCGCCACCGCGCTGGTCTACCCGGCGTAACGAAGCGGCGGTGGCCGAGGGCGGCGCGGGCCGCACGCCCTAAACTGGGCCAGTGACTCTTCGCCTCTACGACTCCCAGCTCCGTACCCTGCGGGACTTCGTGCCCCTGGTACCCGGCCGTGTCGGCGTCTACGTCTGCGGGCCGACGGTGCAGTCGTCGCCGCACATCGGCCACCTGCGCTCGGCGCTCGCATACGACCAGCTGCGCCGCTGGTTCAGCTACTCCGGGCTCGACGTCACGTTCGTGCGGAACGTCACCGACATCGACGACAAGATCCTCGTCAATGCCTCTGTGCCGGGGTCGTCAGAGCCCTGGTGGGCGCTGGCCTACCGCACAGAGCTCGAATTCACGGCGGCCTACAACGCCATCGGTGTGCTGGCGCCCACCTATGAACCGCGTGCCACCGCCAGCATCCCCGAGATGCTCGCGCTGATCGAACGGCTGGTGGATGCCGGGCACGCGTATGCCGCAGACGATGCGTCGGGAGATGTGTACTTCGACACCGTCTCGTGGCCGGCCTACGGCGAACTGACCCACCAGAAGCTGGCCGACATGGCCTCGGCCGAGGATTCGGATCCGCGCGGCAAGCGCGATGTGCGCGATTTCGCCCTCTGGAAGGGCCACAAAGAGGGCGAACCCGAGACCGCGTCGTGGCAGAGCCCGTGGGGAGCCGGCCGGCCGGGCTGGCACATCGAGTGCTCGGCGATGAGCACGAAGTACCTCGGCGCCCACTTCGACATCCACGGCGGGGGTCTCGACCTGCGCTTCCCGCACCACGAGAACGAGCTCGCACAGTCGCACGCGGCGGGCGACCCGTTCGCGAACTACTGGCTGCACAATGGCCTCGTCTCTGTGACGGGCCAGAAGATGTCGAAGTCGCTCGGCAACTCGGTGTACGCCTCCGACCTGCTCTCGGCGGCGCGGCCGCTGGTGGTGCGGTACTACCTCGGAGCCGCGCACTACCGCTCGAGCCTCGAATACCAGGACGGCTCGCTCGCCGAGGCCGAGGCCGCCCTCAGCCGCATCGAGGGGTTTCTCGAGCGGGCCGTGCGCCGGCTCGAGGGCACCCGGTTCGCGTCGTCGACCGTCGAACTCGTGCCCGACGCCTTTCGGGAGGCGATGGACGACGACCTGAGCGTGCCGCAGGCCCTCGGGGTGCTGCACGAGGCGGTGCGCGACGGCAACACCGCGCTCGACGCCGAAGACTTCGCCGAGGCGGCCCGCCTGCTCGGGCAGGTCTTCGCCATGACCAGCGTGCTCGGCATCAATCCTCTCGACCCGCAGTGGGCGAGCGCCGACAGCAGTTCGACGGGCACCGCGCTCAAGGCCCTGGTCGAGAAGCTGCTCGAAGACCGACAGATCGCACGGAATGCCCGTGACTTCGCCACCGCCGATCGCATCCGCGACGAGCTGGGCCAGGCGGGCATCACTATAGAAGACACCTCAACGGGTGCACATTGGAGTTTTGATGGCTAGTTCAGGCAAGAAGCCCGGCCGCCCCGGCGCCGTTCGGCGCACCAGCAGGGGCCCGGCCGTCGGTTCGGGAGGGCAGGGCCGCCAGGCCCTCGAGGGCAAGAAGCCCACCCCCAAGGCCGAAGACCGCCCGTACCACCCCGCGGGCAAGGCGAAGGCGGCCAAGGAGCGCTTCGCCGCCGCCGGCGGCAAGGCGAAGCCGGCCCCCGAACGACGCTCGAACGAGCCGAAGATCGCCGGTCGCGGCGGGCCCGCCGCCCGCAGCGGGTCGGCTCGCGGCGCCGTCTCCGGCGCGAGCCGAGGGGGCCCGCAGGAGCCCGCGCGCCCGCAGCGACGCCCGCTCAGCCGCGGTGAAGACAGCGAGGTCGTGACCGGTCGCAACTCGGTGGTCGAAGCGCTCCGCGCGAAGATCCCCGCGACCGCGCTCTACATCGCCACGCGCATCGAGTACGACGAGCGCGTGAAGGAGCTGCTGCAGCTGGCGACCGGTCGCGGCATCCCGATTCTCGAAGTGATGCGGCCCGAGCTCGACCGGTTGGCCGGTTTCGACTCCGTGCACCAGGGCGTCGCGCTGAAGGTGCCGCCGTACGAGTACGCCCACCCGGTCGACCTCTACGACGAGATCCTCGCCCGCAACGAGGTGCCGCTGCTGGTGGCCCTCGACGGCATCACCGACCCGCGGAACCTCGGGGCGATCATCCGCTCGACGGCTGCGTTCGGCGGCCAGGGCGTCATCGTGCCGGCGCGCCGGTCGGTGAGCCTCACCGCCTCCGCGTGGAAGACCTCCGCAGGCGCGGCCGCCCGCACGCCCGTCGCCATGGCGCCGAACCTGACGCAGACGCTGAAGGCGCTGAAGGCGAAGGGTGCCTTCGTCATCGGGCTCGACGGCGGGGGAGACACGGCCCTGCCCGAGCTCGAACTCGCTCTCGGGCCGATCGTCGTGGTCGTCGGCAGTGAGGGCAAGGGGCTGTCGCGGCTCGTCACCGAGACCTGCGACGCCATCGTGTCGATTCCGATCAGTGCGGCGACCGAGTCGCTGAACGCCGGAATCGCGGCCAGCGTCACGCTCTACGAGATCTCGCGCCGCCGCACGGGGAACTAGACCGTCAGGCGCCAGTCGGCTTCGGCCTCGTCGTCGCCGGCTGCCGCGGCGGCCTCCTTCTGCAGCCCGATGGGCAGGGTGATCATCCCGGTCGGCGGGCCGACCACCGTCGCCTCGTCGCGGCGGTGGCGCAGAATGTCGTTGATGTAGGAGTTGAGGGCCTCGGCCAGCGGCACGTCGCGGCTCTCCTGCTGGCTCATGAACCAGCGGTGCTCGAGCAGCTGGTGGAAGACCTCGGCCGGTTCCAGCTTGCCCTTGAGGTCTTTGGGAATCGCGCGCACGACCGGCTCGAACACCTTCGCGAGCCATTCGTGGGCCAGCATCTCCTCGTCGTAGTCGCGCCGGCCGAACTTCAGTGTGTACGAGTCGAGGTCGTTGAGCAGGCGCCTGGCCTGGTTCTCGCCGGCGTCGAGCCCGGTCAGCCGCAGCAGCCGCCTCTGGTGGTGCCCGGCATCCACCACCTTCGGCTGGATGCGCACGGTGTCGCCGCCCGCATCGGTCTTGATGGCGAGTTCCTCGATGTCGAAGCCGAGGTCGTTGAGGCGGTCTACGCGCTCGTTGATGCGCCAGCGCTCGGAGGAGGAGAACGACTCGCTGCCGGTCAGCTCCTTCCAGAGGGAGCGGTAGGCGGCGACGATGCCGTCGCTGATGCGGATGGGGTCGAGTTCGTCGGCGACGCGGCCGCCGGCCTCCAGGTCCATGAGCTCGCCGGCGATGTTGACCCGGGCGATCTCGAGGTCGTTCTCGCGCTGGCCGTTCGAGAGACCGGTGGAGTACAGTTGGCCCGTCTCCGCATCCACCAGGTAGGCGGCGAACGATCCGGCGTCGCGGCGGAAGAGGGTGTTCGAGAGCGAGACATCGCCCCAGAAGAAGCCGATGATGTGCAGGCGCACCAGAAGCACGGCCAGGGCATCCACCAGCCGCGTCGCGGTGTCGGGGCGGAGGGTCTGCGAGAACAGGGCCCGGTAGGGGAGCGAGAACTTCAGGTGGCGGGTGACGAGCACCGAGTTCAGCGGCATCCCGTTGAGGTCGCTGCGGTTCGTGATGACGGCCAACGGGTCGACGCAGGGGATCTCGAGGTTCTGCAGGGTGCGGAGCATCGCGTACTCGCGCTTGGCCATCTCGTCGGTGGTCTCCTTGATGGCGATCACGTGGCCGCTGAGGTGGGCGAACCGCACGAGGTGGCGGGAGATGCCCTTCGGCAGCAGGGCGATGTTCGCCGCCGGCCATTCGTCGAGGGGGAGCTGCCAGGGCAGGTCGAGCAGGGCGGGGTCGGCGGTGGCCGAGGTGATGTTCAGTGAGCCGGTCACGGCTCCTCCTTCTCGCAGTTCTGGCTGTTAAACAGTTCGGGCCTGCCGATGTGACACGACAGGCCCGAACACGGTGGTGATCGTTACGCGGTGAGAACCGGCTTGTTGCCGACGCGCTGGCCGCTCTCGACATCGAACAGGTGCAGGTGGCCGGGCTTGGCGGTCAGGTAGACCTTCTCGCCGGCGTTCGGGTGCACGCGGCCGTCGACGCGGGTGACGAGGTCGGTGCGGCGGCCGTTGACCTCAGCGTGGCCGTAGAGGTAGCCGTCGGCGCCGAGCTCCTCGATCAGGTCGACGTCGACGGGCAGGCCCTCGCCGAAGTTCGACGCGACGACGATGTCTTCGGGGCGCACACCGATCGTGACCGTCTTGCCGCTGATCGTGCCGAGCAGCTCGCGCTCGACGGGGATGACAGAGGTGCCGAACTGCACACCGCCGTCGACGACGTCTGCAACGAACAGGTTCATGGCAGGGCTGCCGATGAAGCCGGCGACGAACACGTTCTCGGGCTTCTCGTAGAGGTCGCGCGGGGTGCCCACCTGCTGCAGCAGACCGTCTTTCAGCACGGCGATGCGGTCACCCATGGTGAGCGCCTCGGTCTGGTCGTGCGTGACGTAGACGGTGGTGACGCCGAGGCGGCGCACGAGCGACGCGATCTGGGTGCGGGTCTGCACACGGAGCTTCGCGTCGAGGTTCGACAGCGGCTCATCCATGAGGAAGACCTGGGGCTGGCGCACGATGGCGCGGCCCATGGCGACGCGCTGGCGCTGGCCGCCCGAGAGGGCCTTCGGCTTCCGGCCGAGGTAGGGCTCGAGGTCGAGCAGCTTTGCGGCCTCGAGAACGCGGGTGGCGCGCTCGTCTTTGCTGACGCCGGCGATCTTGAGCGCGAAGCCCATGTTCTCGGCGACCGTCATGTGCGGGTAGAGCGCGTAGTTCTGGAAGACCATCGCGATGTCGCGGTCTTTCGGGGGAACGTCGGTGACGTTCCGCTCGCCGATGAAGATGTTGCCCGAGTTGACCTCTTCGAGGCCAGCGAGCATTCGGAGCGAGGTGGACTTGCCGCAGCCAGAGGGGCCGACGAGAACCAGGAACTCGCCGTCGGCGGTCTCGAGGTTCAGCTGGTCGACCGCGGGGCGGGTCGATCCCGGGTACAGACGGGTTGCGTGGTCAAACGTCACAGACGCCATGATTTCTTCTCTTCCTTCACCGGCAGGTACGTGCCGGACGATCCGTTGTGATGGATTCGGGCCAGCTTCGGTGATGACCCGCCTCCCAGTATGACACGCCTGCCGTTTACCGCTTTCTCAGGGTGGTTCATTACTATCGATGGATGCCCGAAGAAAGCCGTCAGAACAAGAACCAGCGACGCGAAGCAGCACGCGAGAAGGCCAAGCAGCTGCGCGAGGCCCAGCGGCGAAAGGACATCCGCAACCGCGCCATCCTGTTCAGCGGGCTCGGCGTCGTGGTCATCGCGATCGTCGTCTGTGTCGTTCTCATCGTCTCCAGCTCGGCCAAGCCAGCGGGCCCCGGCCCCCTCAACATGGCCAGCGACGGCATCAAGATCAGCCAGGGCAAGGTCGCCGAGACGACGCCGGCCCTCGCCGACGGCCAGCAGCCGACGCCGAGTGCGGCGAACCCGGCGGGCGTCATCGACATTCGGGTCTACATCGACTACCTCTGCCCCTACTGCGGCCAGTTCGAGTCGACCAACCTCACCCAGATCGGCACGTGGCTCGAGAGCGGCGCGGCAACCTACGAGGTGCACCCCCTGTCGCTGCTCGACCGCTCGTCGCTCGGGTCGAAGTACTCCACCCGGGCAGCGAACGCGGCCGCCTGTGTCGCCAACTACTCGCCCGACAACTTCTACGACTACAGCGCGCTGCTGTTCAAGAACCAGCCGCAGGAGAGCACGGCCGGGCTCGACGACAACACGCTGAAAGACCTGGTCGGCCAGTCCGGCGCCGGCTCGGTTGACCAGATCAACACCTGCATCGACGATCAGCAGTTCAAGGGCTGGGTCGCCGACTCCACGTCGCGCGCGACCACAGAGCCGCTGCCGGGTTCGACGGTCGCCAAGGTCACTGGAACGCCGACCATCCTCGTCGACGGCCAGCAGTACCAGGGCTCTCTGACCGACGCCAACGCGTTCGCCAACTTCGTGCTGCAGGTGTCTGGCCAGACGTCGTCGACGGCGACCCCGACCCCGACGCCGGCCCCGTAGTCGCACCGGCCCCGGGTCTCACCGGCCGGTGGTCTGACCGGGCTACAATGAGGTGTTCCATCTGCCGGCGTGGCGCAATTGGTAGCGCACCGCTCTTGTAAAGCGGGGGTTGCGGGTTCAAGTCCCGCCGCCGGCCCCACTTCTGTCAGAACGCCGAAGGGGGCGCTATGAGGTTGGTGAATGGGTGGGGCAGTGGCGCTCTAGGCTCTGCTGTTCTGGGTGCCGCCGCGCTGGCAGTCGCCCTGGCAGGATGCTCGGGTTCGTCCCCCGCTCCGCCGGTCGGGTCATCACCTGCGTCAGCCTCAGTCTCGGCGTCGCCGAGCACCACTCCGGTACCCACCGCGGGGGCGATCAACAGTCCGGCGGCGTCGACGCCCGGCATAGCGCCGGCGGCTGCCGTTCCGACCGACTGCGTGGCACTGATCGCTTCGACACCGTTCGCTGATTCGTTCGGCACCTTTCCGCTGAACGATCCCGCAGTGATCGGCTCACCTGGAACCGATTACGCCTTCCCCGCCGGATCGATCCCGCCGACCGCAGCACCGAGCGGGGCATCCCTCGCCGAGCAGCTCGCTGCGGTGACCGAGCTGCGCTGCGTCTGGCGCGATCCGGGCGCCGACATCACGCCGATGCGGATCGAGATCGCCACCGTCGAGCCCGCGCTAGCAACCGAATATCTCGGCAGTCTGCCGGGCGAGGGGTACACCTGCCCGCCGGCGACAGGCGAAGCCACAGTCTGTTCGAAGGACAGCCAGGATACGAGATACGCCGTTCCGGTCAGCAGCACCGCGTTCCTCCGTGACCACACCTTCATCCGTGTGGAGCAGGCGAACGTACCCACGACAGACTTGCTCGGCACACTGCAGACGAAGATCTGGGGCTGAACACGCGGTACAGCCGACCGACAACTCCGTCAGCGGTCCGTGACCATGCGTGACGAGCCGAGTACCCGCTCCACCGCGATCTCGATGACCACGCGGCTGGGGTTCACGCTCGGCTGCCGGTAGCGGCCCGCGTAGAGCTCGACCGCGTGCGCCACCGCCTCGGGGTCGCGCACCACTCTCGCCTCGCCCTGGAAGCTCAGCCACTGCGGGCCGTCGACCTGCGCGACGGAGGCCTGGCCGCCTCGTTCGGCGTTCCGCACCTTCTGCGTGCCATCGGAAGTGATGATGCGTGCGATGCCGTCTTCGAGCGTGAACCCGACCGGCACCGAGTGCAGCTGCCCGGTGGGGCCGAGCGTCGAGAGAATCGCGAGGTGACGCTCCGTCACGAACGCCCGACCGGCATCCGTGAGCTCGCGGGGGCCGCTCACGACGCGCCGCCCGGCAGTCTGTGGCTCGGCAGTCTCGGCGGTCTGGCCTGCAGCGGGCCGCAGGCTCCGGTCTCTGGATGCCCGGCGGCGGCCGGGTGGTGTTCGTGCGTCATGACCCCATCCTCGGACGCCCGGCCCGGCGCGACAAATCCGGCTGCCGACACCCGAGGCGCAGCAGGCTCGGCAGGCTCGGCCGGCTCGCTCGGTGCGATGTCGGAGCGGTGCGTTAGCGTGTCGTGCATGCGATGGTCTGCAGACGAGGCGGGAGGTTCACGCGCTGATCCTCCCTCTCCGGGGTCACCCCGGGGTACGCAGATCGATTCCGGCACGACACCGCAGGCGCCTCTCCGCACTTCGAGCGGCCGAGCGCCCGCACAGACGCACAGGTCGTCTGCAGGCCATCGCACGCACGACACGCTAACGCACCGCTCCGAC